>JAHWKK010000025.1 GCA_019347945.1 Acidobacteriota bacterium
AGCGGGCCCCCCGCTTCCACCAACCGGGTGGTCCCATTCCGGGGGCTTAAACTCTGTAGAACTCGAGGCCCAGGGGGAACCGTTGCAATTTTTTCTTTGCGCGCGGTTTTCATCGGGGGGGGGGACGAACGTGGCAACTAAACCCAACGTGGGGCATAATTTGGCGGATTCCCCCCTTTAAGTTACAATGTCCCCCCCCGACCCCGAATGCCCGGCAAACTTTCACTCCCGATTCAGCCCGCGTCAGCGGGCGACAGATCCCAGCCCCCGGCTTCAGCCGGGGGGCAGACGCCGCTTACCCAAACGATCTCGAGCCCGCTTCAGCGGGCGACAGAACGTCGACCATCCCCGGGAACGTCACACCCCCCCTTTCGAGGCGCAACGCGCTCAATCGTTCCTCCCCTCAGTCGTCCCTTCCGTGAAGATGTGCCGGAGGCGCCGTCGCTTCGACCGCCGTGAACGTCTCGAGAATCTCGTATCGGTGGTCGACGTCCTTCGGCACCAGCCAGCTGTCCCCTTTCTCCAGCGTCACCATCTGTTCGCCGACGTGAAGCTTCGCCTTCCCGGAGATGACGAACCCGACCGTCTCGTATGGATTCCGGTGCGTCTCCTTCTTTTTCGTCGGTGCTTTCCGCTTCCAAAGTCTCATCGCGAGGCCGATTCCGGAGACGAGATACGTCTCACCATCGTCGCCCTCCGGTGAGTGAGCCGAGCTCACCTTCTTGATCGTCGTGTCCATTTTTCCTCCTCGTCATCTCTCTTTTCACATCGGAAGCCAGCGTCGGGCAGGGAAAATGCGAGAATCACCACGCGATGGCCAAAGCAGACAAGGCTCGCAGGCTTCTCGAAAAAATTTTCCCCCCGATGCTCGCGACATCGGTCGAGACTCTTCCGGCGAGCGTGACGGAATGGATTCTCGAGCCGAAATTCGACGGCTACCGCGGCCTCGCCGGCATCAGCGGCGGCGAAGTCTCGCTGCTCAGCAGAAACCGGCTCGACCTCGGGCAACGCTTTTCGGGCATCGTCGCCGCGCTCGGAAAGCTCGGGCTCGATGACACGGTACTCGACGGCGAGATCGCGGCTTTCGACGAGAACCGGATTGCGCGCTTCGAGATGACGCAGCACTCGAGCGACTCGGCCTTCTTCGTCGTATTCGACATCCTCCATCACGACGGCCGTGATCTCCGCAATCTTCCGATCGAGGAGCGGCGAGAGGTCCTCGAAAAAGTTTTCCGGCGAAAGCGAAATCGAACCGTGTCGGTCGTCTCCCGCTACGAGGCTGGTCTCGACGACGCCCTTGCCGATGCGGAGCAGGCGGGGCACGAAGGTCTGATCGCAAAAAAACCCGGCTCCCGCTACGAGCCGCGCCGGTCGCGTGCGTGGCTCAAGATCAAGTTCGGCGGGAATCAGGAGTTGATCGTCGTCGGCTACACGCTGCTGAAAGACCGGACCGACGCGATCGGCGCGCTGCTCCTGGCCGTTCGCGAAGGGCGGTCGCTTCGCTACGCCGGCAAGGTCGGCACCGGCTTCTCGACGCGTCAGCGCCACGAGCTGTTCGATCTGCTCGAATCAATCGAAGTGCCGAAGCCGCCGCTTCCCCTCGGCAAGAACCGTATCAAGGGGGCGAAGTGGGTCGAGCCGAGGCTCATCGCGCAGGTGAAATTCTCGGAGTGGACCCATGAAGGACAGCTCCGGCATCCGTCTTTCGTCGCGATGCGGGACGACAAGGAGGTCGCAGACGTGGTCCGTGAAAAAACAATGAGCACCGCTCCCGAGGTCCGGTTCACGAATCCCGACCGGGTTCTCTATCCCCGGCAGGGCTACACCAAGCGGGATCTCGCCGAGTACTACTCCGCGGTGGCCCATGCGCTCGTCCCCGCGCTCGAAGGGCGCCCGCTCGCGCTGGAGCACTGGAACGACGGAATCGACGAGGAGCCGTGGTTCGAGCAGAGCGTGCGCGACAACATCCCAGGTTGGCTCACCGTGGTCGAAACTCCGACGAGAACGAGAAGGGGGACGGCGCGTCATCTCGTCGTCGATCGTCCCGAGACCCTTCTCTATCTCGCTCAGCACTCTGTCCTGACGATCCACACCTGGGCATCGCGAGCGGGTTCTCTCGAGTCACCCGACTGGATGATCTTCGACCTCGACCCGGCAAAAACCAAAGGCTTTCCACAGGCGATCGAGGCTGCCCTCGTCTTCAGAGCGCTGTTCGACACGCTCGGGCTCCCCTCGTTTCCGAAAACGTCCGGCAAGAATGGCCTGCACGTCCTCGTACCGCTTCAGCCGGGTTACGACTTCGAACGTGTCACGAACTTCGCCTGCCGGGTTTCCGAGACGGTGGCCGCGGAGGTCCCCGGAATCACGGTCGAGCGGACGGTGGCGAAGCGACGCGGTCGTCTCTACGCCGACTGTCTTCAGAACGGATACGGTAAAACGATAGTCGCTCCCTATTCGCCTCGAGGGATCGACGGCGCTCCGGTCTCCGCGCCGCTCGAATGGAAAGAGGTCAAACCGGGGCTCGACCCGGCGGCATTCACGATCAAGACGATGCCGAAGCGACTCGAAAAGAAAGGCGATCTCTTCGCCCCCGCTCTGCGGGAAGGAGTGGCGATTCCGACGACGTCATGAGCGGAGGGGGAAGCGTGCGGCTTCGACATGTGTGGCGCCGCCGCTTCCGAGCCGGCTCTCGTAGAGGGAGATCGCGGAGACCGGACACGATCGCCCCCGAAAGCTCTCGAGAGCGCCCGCGAGATTCTCGAGGTCGGCTCTCCGCCAGCGGTCCTTCGCTCTTCCGAGCGTGAGATGGCTCCTGAACGGCTTTCGATCGTAGTCGACATTCGCCGAGTCGAGTGCTGTCCGGACCGAATCTGCGATCGCTTCCAGACCGGAGTTGCGCTCGAGTCCAATCCACAGAACCCTCGGCCGGCCAGGCTCGGGAAAGGCAGAAACTTCGGAAAGCCGGACGTCGAATGGCCCCGAGGATCTGGCGGCGTTGTCGAGACCCTCTGAAACTCGGGGGACGACGCTCACATCCTGTTCCCCGAGAAAGGCAAAAGTCAGATGAAGCTGCGCCGGCTTCGTCCAGGAGGCGCGTGGCAACGCGCCCCGAATCTGCTCGATTCGAGCGTGGATCTCGGTGGCCAGAGTCTCCGGAACCGTCCAGGCGATGAAGAGACGCAGCGGATCACCTCTTCTTTTTCGCTGATCCGCTTCTCTTCTTCGACTTCGACCCGGGTTTGCGGGAAGGTCTCCGATCGGCCTGGCCCGTCAGAAAGCCAGGGCTGAAGATATCTTTCATCTGCCGGTCGGTGACGCCGATGTCGCGGGACTTCATGAGCTCCGGAATCGGCTCTCCGGTCCTGGCGGACTCTTTCGCGAGAATCGCCGCTTCGTCGTACCCGATGATCGGATTGAGCGCCGTCGCCAGCGACGGCGACGCGATGTAATAGCCCTCGGCGCGCTCTTCGTTCGCTTCGATTCCGTCGATGCACTTCTCCGCGAACACCGGCACGAAGTTCCGGAGAATCTCCATGCTGAAGAGGGTTTCGTAGATGATCAGGGGCATCATGACGTTGAGCTCGAGCTGTCCTGCCTGAACGGCGAATGCAACGGTTGCATCGGCCCCGATCACATGGAACGCCACCTGGTTCATGCACTCGGGTATCGAAGGATTCACCTTGCCGGGCATGATCGACGAGCCGGGCTGAACGGGTGGAAGGCGGATCTCGGCGAGACCGGTCAGAGGTCCGGACGAGAGCAGACGGATGTCGTTCGTGATCCGCGTGAGCTCGAGCGCGAGATTCCGGAGCGCCGCGGAGAACGTGGCATTCGGCTGCTGCGACTGCATTGCCTCCCGAAGATCATCCATCGACGAGAGCTCGAGACCCGTCCGCTTCGACAGCTCGCTCACGATCTCCCATCGATAACCGACTTCGGTGTTGAGACCGGTTCCGGTCGCAGAGCCTCCGATGGCGAGCTCTCTCAGCTCGTCGGCAGCCTGTTCGATCAACCGGATCGCCCGCCGAACCGCCGCCCCCCATGCAGCGAACTCCTGTCCGAGTGTGACCGGAACGGCATCCTGCAGATGCGTCCGGCCTGATTTGATCACCTTCCCGAACTCTTTTCCCTTACGCTCCAGACTGGACGCGAGCTGGTCGAGCGCAGGGAGAAGCTCGCGCAGATACAGAAGAATTGCAAGACAGGACGACGTCGGAAACGTGTCGTTGGTCGACTGCCCCATGTTGACGTGATCGTTGGGGTGAATCGGGTCGTACACACCCAGCTCACCACCGAGAGAACGGTTCGCCAGATTCGCCAGAACTTCGTTCACGTTCATGTGAAATGAAGTACCCGCGCCCGCCTGAAAGACGTCGACGACGAATTGATCGACGTATTCCGGCGCGACGTAGTGTTCCGGCGGAGCCGCGCGAAGATCCCGCCGCCCCTTCGTCTTCGATGCCTCGCCGAGGATCTCGTCGCAGGCAGCGATGATGGCTCTCGATCTCTTTCGCGACAGCTGCCCCGTTCGCCCGTTGACGACGGCGGCGGCCCGCTTCACCTGGACGTAGGCATGGATGAAAACGGGATGTTCGCGGATGCCGCTGACTGGAAAGTTCTGGACCGCCCGCTGGGTCTGCGCTCCGTACAACGCTTTGGACGGAACGCGGACTTCGCCCATGGTGTCGCGCTCGATACGGCCTCTGGATGATCGCTTTGAGCTCATGTTCGGGGGTCGTGCACGCCTCGTTCCGAGAGGAGCGGCGGCTCGGACGAGTCATGCCTCGTCAGAAAGCGTATCCGAGGGTGAGGAAGATCTCATAGCGGTCCTCATAGGGAGCGGGGTCGAGATTGAATCCGACGTCGAGACGGACCGGACCGACGGGTGTGAGGTATCGCGCACCGAGGCCCGCGCCCCAGCGGATCTCGGAGGTGTCGATGTCCTCGATCTCACGCCAGACATTGCCACCATCGACGAACACCGCTCCGTGAAGGCTGCCGAAGATCGGATATCGATACTCGACATTGATGATCGCGAGCGCGTTTCCCCCGATCGGAATCAGCCTTACGTCTTCGGCAGTCTCGACATACTCCTGGCAGCTCTGCCCCTCGGGTACGTCGGCGGGATCGGGGATGAGAGTCTGGCAGGGGATGCCGAGACGGTCGAGCTCGAAGCCGCGATGCGTCCGCTCACCTCCGGCGAGAAACCTCTCGGCGAAGGGGACGGTGCGTGCCAACTCGACGTCCCCGAGCGGCTCGGTCATGCCGAAGCGTCCGGCGAAAACGAACTGAGTGCGCTCGGTCACCGACCAATAGCCTGCACCCTGCAGAAATCCCTTCAGGAACTCGGTCTCGGCTCTGAGCATCGGAAATGCGTACTCGATGGAGAGGCCGGCGTAAAAGCCGTTGCTCGGATTGACCGGATCGTCGCGGCGATCCCAGAAGGCGCTGGGCGTGATGCTGGAGATCTGGATCTCCTGGTCCTCCGGATCGATGCCCTCGATCGGAAAGCCCGAGGTGGCGAGGTCGCACAGCTCCCCCGAAACGCAGTCGTTCAATCGGTATTCGTAGCGTAGGCCCCAGCGGAACTGCTCGGCGAGAACGCGGGTCAGCTCGACCGAGGCGCCGAAGGTCGAAATGCGCGCGGCACCGTCTGCACGTTCCTCGTCGCGGCTGTAGAGGTTCGCCTGGGTCGGGATGTCGTAACCGAAGAGGAATGGTTCCCGATACGTGAGGACGAAACGGTCTACACGTTGCGAGACGGTACCGTCGAGACCGAGATAACGGCCGGTTCCGAAGAGATTGCGATGCGATACCGCGGCGCTTCCACGCGCCTGATCCTCGGTGGAGTATCCGACTGAGCCGGAAACCGTCAGGACGTTTCCCTCTCTGACCTGGATCGAGATGTCGCGGATCTGCGCGGCGCTCGGGGAGGGATTCGGAAGAATCTCGACGATGCTGAATATGCCGAGCCGGTAAAGGCGTTGCTGCGCTTCGAGCAGGGCTCTCCAGGTGAACGGCGCCCCCTCCTCGAGCCGGGCTTTCCGGAGGATGACCGACTCCTTCGTATAGGTGTTGCCGCGGACCGCCACTTTTCCGATGAAGGTCTGCGGGCCCTCGGTCAATTCATAGCGGACGATGGCTTCGGTTCGGTCGTCGCTGAACTCGATCACCGGTTCGACTCTGATCTCGGCGAAACCTTCGTCACCGTAGGCGCTTCTGATCGAGACGATGTCGAGTCCGACCGACTGCGGATTGAGGGGCTCGCCGGGCTCGACCAGCAGGTCTGGAAGGTCTCCCTCTCTCTGTTCGATACCGATCACCTCGACAGCGGTGACGATCGATCGTGGCCCCTCGACGATCGGGAAGGTCACGGCGATCGAGGTTTCATTGATCGGTTCGACGACGGGTCTTCGAACCTCGACGGTCGTGAAGCCTTCGAGAAGATAGAAAGCCTCCAGGGCGTCTCGGTCGTCCTGAAGCTCCCGGGTCGTGATGCCTGTCCTCCGCCGGATGATCGCCGCGAGCAGTTCGGTGAACACGCCCGGAGGAGCCGTCGCAACGACATCGCGAAGCTCGGAATTCGAGAAAGTCTCGTTGCCCGAAAATCGGACGTCCTCGAGCTCGTAGCTCTGCCCCGGATCGATGGTGTAGGTGATGACGTAATCCCCATCGACGGTTCCTTCCCTGGTGTCGACATCGACGAAGTAGTAGCCGCGCCTCTGATAACGCTCGACGAGGTCGTCAACCGTTCGCCCGACCTTGTCCACGGTGTAGCGTTCAGTTCCGCTGAAGCGAACGATTCTCCGGACATCGTCCTCGTCGACGCCTTCCACCTCGACACGGACTTTCGGTCCGATCTGGACCTCGTAGAGCAGCCTCACCGATGCCGATTCGTCGTCGTACACACCCTCGGCGAACCGAACGTCAGCCCTGCGGAAGTTTTCGCGTGCGAGAAAGTCCTCGATTCGGTCGGCATCGCTTCGCGCGCGATCGACTTCGTACGCCGCGCCGACTCTGCTGTCCATCTTTCCTTCGAGCTCGGCCGGAGCGAATGGCCCCGTATCCCCGTCAAAGGTGATCGCGCTGACCGTGGCCCGGGGGCCGGGAACGACGTAGAACGTCACGTCCGCCCGGTCGTTCTCCCGCGAAAACGCGACTGCCGGATCGACGACAGCCTCGAGGTAGCCCTCCCGCACGTACGCTCTCTGCACCGCCACCGCGTTTCGATCGACCGCGCTGAGGCTGAACACCTTCCCGCTCTCCAGTTTCGACTCCCGCCGCGGGCGAACGTCCGTGTCGGCACCTTCGATCTCCCATCTGATGTCGCCGACGAAGTAGTGGAGCGTCATGCGGAAAGTGACGTCGACGCCAGCGCCGGAGGGACGTGCGTCGACCCGGATGTCGCGAAATCTGCCGGTTCCGAACAACGTCTTGATCGAGCTCTGAACCTCGGTCAGCGACAGAGGCTGGCCCGGCTCGACGCTGATCAGAGGACGAAGCGCCGGCTCGTCGATGGCCGATTCCGAAAACAGATCGACCGTGCCGACGATCTCGCCATAGAGCTCGCTCACCTGTCCGAAGGCGGAGCCGGCAAAGCCGGCCGCCATCAGAACGACCATCAGTGCGCAGCCTCTTCTCACCAATGCCCCGGGTATCTGCGGCGGAAGCGCCCATCGACCGCCGTGATCACATAGCGATTGTCATCCTCGGAATCGCGAGTGAACTGGATGACCCAGTTCCTCGATGCTTCCCACTGGATGATCTGGATGTTCTCGGCACTCGACGTGTCGTAAATGATGATTGCGTAAAGATCGTCCGCGATCTGCTTTTCGAAAGTAACGGTCGGAGCGAACGAGCCGTTCTCCCCGACCGACTCCACGCGCAGCGCATCGGCAAAGGGGAGAATGCGGGAGCCGATCGCTTCGCCGACCGTCGAAAGGAGCAGAGAAGTTCCCGCGGCGGTAAACGTCTGCGAACCGAAACCGCCGGCCGAACCGCTGCCGACGTCTCCGGCGAGCAGGGTCAGCAGAGTCAGATCGCCGAGCGGGGGCTCGCTCGAAATGCTGGGGGTGATCTGATCGAGCGTTCCCGTCAGGTTGATCGTGAGCTCGTACTCCTCGACGTCTCCGAGCGCCTGGCCTCGTGCTCTCATCAGACCCTCGGCCGAGATGTCGAAGTACGGATCATTGCGGAAGGGATTCTGGAATGTGATCGTCCCCTGCACCACCGTATAGTCGATGTCCCTGAACGTGATCTCGCCGCCCTCATCGAGGACCACCCTTCCGAGCAGGACCGGATTCCCCAGCGTTCCGGTCAGGGTGAGATCGGCGCTCGCCGTAACGTTCGCAATGTTATTGGCGACCGAAAGCGTTCCCGGCGCATTCACATCGACTTCGAGCGCGATGTTGTCCTGCCAGGAGGCCGACACTCTGGGTACGACCGCCTGACGGCTGAGAAGTTTCTCGACGATCGTCGTCGCCAGCTCGACATCCTTGTAGTACTGACCCTCGGTCACGTCCAGGCTTCCCTGAAGAACCATCCTCTCGTCATCTCCCGAAAGCACCAGATCGAAATCACCTTCGACAGTCAATCCTTCGTAATATCGAATCGTGACAGCGTCTCCCTGCGCCGTGAGCCGGATCCGGCCGGGGCGGAAGTTCTCGTGCGTGACGAATCCGCCGGCGATGATCTGGCCTCCACCGAGGGTCGCTCTCATCGCGTCGAGCTCGATCCGGTTTCCCCGGAAGAGAATCGTACCGAAGATGTCGCTGATGGTCTGGGGGAACGTCTCGAGACGGAGCGATCCATTCTGAACTTCGACCGTTCCGCTGATCCGCGGCGAGAGGATGGCTCCTCCGATATCGGCTCGGACCACCAGATTTCCCGAGATTCTCGAGTCGGGCACGAAAAGCTGTGCGAGCGCTGCATCGATCGAGCCGCGGAGAGTCAGATTCATCGGCTCATTCGTAGAAAGCGGGATCCGCCCATCCACATAGAAGTTCGTCTCGGCCGTCCGGAGCTCGACCTCGTTCAACAGAAGATCGCCGCCGGCGATCTGGAACGTCAGCGGCCGGGTGGTGACGACGTCCTCGCCCGAGATATTCACCGCAAAGGTGGTAAAGGCGCCGTCGATGACGACCGAATCGAGGCCGTCGCCGAGAGATCCCCCAAGAGCGAGGTCGGCCGTGAACGCACCGGAGACGGGGACTTCGCTCGCGGGCGCGAGAATCCGGAGAACCTGCTGAAGATCGGTGACCGCGAGCGTGACGTCGCCGCTCAGCTCGCCCCCCGTCCCGACGAAGCCACTCCCCTCGATGGCGACGGCGTCGAAGGCAGTCCCTCGAACGACCAGCTCTCCTCCCCGAATCGCCAGATAGAGCGAGGGAGGCTCGACACCGGCAGGAATCGGGACTCCGCCGATACTTCCCTCCTCAAGCACGGCGTCGACCACGATCTCCGGCTGCTCCGCCGTTCCGGCGCCGGTCGACTGGATTCGAAGTTTCCCGCTGATTACATCGCGAAAATCGGCCAGGGCCTCGATCTCCGAGAGATCGATCACGGTCGGCTGGATCGTCCATGAGATCCGGTCTCCGTCGAAGCTGTAGCTCGCCTGGCCGATGATCGTTCCCGCCGCGGACCGCAACTCCAGATGCTCGACATTCAGAGTGCCGGAATCGAAGACGAGATCGGCGGTCACCTGCTCGACCGGCTCACCGGCGATCAGGGCCTGGCGAATCGTCACCGACCCGGCGCCCTCGAGCTCTTCCTTCGGACCTTCGATGTGAAGAGTGCCGGTGAGCAGTCCGTCGACGGGAATGTCACCGAGGTCGAGAAAAGCGACCAGCCTGGAAACCGGGAAGGTCTCTGCCGCGATGTCGAGATCGAATGCGAGATTCCCCTCACCCGGAAGCCATTGGACCGTTCCGCCCAGGACGAGCCTCGACGAATCCTCCCGGATCGTCAGCTCGTCCATGGTGACCGTCCCCGACTCGGGAGTTCCCACGACGAGCAGCCGGCCGGTCCCGATACCCGCCACGTCGAGGTCGAGGTCGACCAGGTCGAGTGCTTCCGCCACGTCCCATCCGGCAGCGTCGATCGCGAGATCGAACCGCGGCGCTCCACCTTCGGGGAACCCGATCGTCCCGCTCATGGCCAGCGTTCCATCGTTTCGCACGAATCGGGATCGCTCGAATCTGAGCAGATCCCGGGCTCCGTTCCAGACGAGATCGATCGATGCCCTCCCGAGCGGAGCGTCGTTGTACCGCGCTCCCGAAGCTTCGATTCGGGCGGTCACCAGGGCTTCGGCAATCGCCCCGTCGACAGTCCCGCGAATCGATCCGGTACCTCCCAGCCCGAGAAGCTCGGCCTCGCCCGTTCCGAGAGAGCGGGAGAAGTTGACGGCGAGGCGGTCGAGCTCCGCGAAATCGTCGCTCTCGATCGTGTAATCGAGATCCGCGACAAGGCCGTCGAGTCCGATCGTTCCGGTTGTCCGAATCACCGACTCGGGCGTCTGAAATCTCGCGTTCCGGAGCCCGAGCACTCCCTGTCGAATCGTGAACTCCGTTCCGCCGCTCACCGCGATCGGATACGGAGCGTTCCCGAAAGCGCGTGCCCCGGCGGCGAGCGTCGCCGATCCGGATCCCTCACCACCGAGGAAATCGGTGCCATTCCAGGCATGCGCGAACGTGCCCGTGGCCCGTCCGCGAAGTCCTGTGTTCTCGACGTTCCAGTCCGCGAAAAGCTTTTCGATCGAGACATCGCGGAATCGAAGATCGATGTTCATCGGGAGCGGATCCGACAGTTGTGTCAGCTCGTATTGCCCTTCGACGGTTCCTCCGCCGTAGCCGGCCTGTTCGATATCGAATCGAGCTCCTTCCGGTGTCACCGAGAGTGTGCCTTCGAGAGATGCAAGATCGTAGGTATCGGCGACCAGCCCGGCGGAGCTGACGCGCGTGACCAGCTCGAAATCGCCCGACCTCCCTTCGAGGGTTCCCTCGAAATCGACCCCTCCATGAAGCTCCTTCTCGATCGCCACGATCTCGCGGACGCGATCGAGCTCGAGCTGTCCGGCCAGGTCGAATGAATACACTACCTCCCTGATCGGATCGAACGCGCCATCGAACCCGACCGAAAGGCCGCGGCCGCGCGCACTTCCGTCACGGATCTCGAGTCGCTGATCTGCATACGAGAACCCGGAGACGAGTGCGAGGTGAAAAGGCTCGAGATTCGGGAATTCGAAGGTCGAGGGGCCGGAGGTGACCGTTCCCTCGTAAAGTCCTTCGTCAACGTCGGCCGTCACGGTCGATGCGACGCCGCGAACATCGAAATGCATGTCCCGGCGCCGATCGAGAAAGTCGAGGCGTCCCCCCTCCAGCAGAATCTGATCGAGCTCTACGCGGGATATCTGGAAGCCTCTCGGCTCGGCCCGTTTCCACGACGGGATGTTGTGCGTCAGTTCGAACTCTTCGGGAAAGATCTCGATCCAGACCGTGGGTCGTTCGACTGTGACGGTACCGACTCGAATCGTCCGCGTCCGGAACGATTCGATGCCTCCTTCGATGACGACTCTGGGAATGATGGCGAAGTACGGCTCGAGCGTCCCTTCGACGTTCGAGATCCGGACATCTTCGAGGACGATCGAGTTGCGGCCACGGGAAATCGTGACGACGCCGATCGAAACATCGCGATCGAGCTTCGCCTCGAGGGTCAGCTCGATTTTCCGGCGAACGTAATCGGCGAATCCTTCCGACCCGGTATACCGATAGCCGACGATTCCAGCGATGATCAGGATGAGCGTGACGATGCCGAGAAAGATGAAGAGGCGCCTGCAGCCTTTTCGTTTCCTCGATTCCCTCAGCTCTCTGGTTTCCTCGTCCACCATCACCCGTTCCGATCTCGATCAACCGCGCGCGACAAAAAAGATGTCGCGGAGATTGTTCCCCGTCGGTCTCGCCTCCATCGGAATCGCGAAGCTGTCGACGATACTCCAGCTGTTCGAATTTTCGAGCGCGCGGTCATAGATCCGGTCGTCGATCGCTCTGTCGAAGTATCGCGACGGCTCAAGGAGGTAACCGGAAGCGTCGGTGTCGCCATCCACTCCGTCCGAGCTGGCAACGAGTGCGAGAAGGTCCCTCCGGCCCTCGTCCCTCGCGCGCTTTCCCAGCCGGACTGCGATCTCGCTGCATCGCCCGCCTCTTCCTTGGCCGGTGACTTCGACCGTCGGCTCCCCCCCGCCGGCCAGAATCTGCCCCTTTTCGAGATTCTGGAATTCGCTCCAGAGTCTCTCGGTGATCTCCCCGACGTCCGCATCGAGCTCCTGAGGAATCGCCACAGGCTCATAACCCATCATTTCGATCTGTACCGTCGCGTTCTCGACCAGCGTTCCGTTGTCGCCCAGAAGAAAGTGGTGCCGGTCCCGGAGAGTGCCGGGCGTATCCGGGACGTCACGATCCTTCAGTCTCATTGCGAGCTCCATCGCCCAGGCGTCGCCGAGATCGGCCAGAATCTCCGCGGCCTCGTGATTCGTCGACTCGTCGGGGAAGGTCGGACCGGAACCTACGACCGGCCAGCAGCCCCTCGAAACGTCGGAAAGAACCAGCGTCACCGTTCCGCTGGGCAACATCTCCCCGAGCCTCCCTCCTTTGATCGCCGAAAGGTGTTTCCGAACTATATTCATCCGTTCGATCGGAAGGCCGGATCGAATCAGAAGGCGGTTCGCCTTTACCAGATCCTCACGCGTAAACCACGGTTCGAGCGGCTTGGCCAGACATGCGGACGATCCCCCGGAGACCAGAACGAGGGCAGAATACTTCAGTTTTTCGACGAAAGAGATCAGCTTCTCTCCCGCCTCGAAGCTCGCGTCCGAGATCTCGGGGTGTGTCCCGTAAACGACCTCGGTGAACGGCGGAAACGCATCCTGGCGATAGCGTTCCGGCAACACCGCGAACGCCTCGGCGATCTGGATCGACGCGGCAGCCCCCTTCATCAGCCCCGACGCGCTCTTGCCGAGCGCGACCAGCGATACCGGCTCTTCGAGCGACCTCTTGACTTCCTCCCGTGCCAGACACTCCTGGATCAGGAGGGCCGGCGTCGACCTGTAGAGGGTCTTCAGATATATCTGTCGAAGATCTTCGCTGAGGTCACTCATCATTATTGTTGTCCGCACGGTCGCCCGGTACCGCGCATCGGATGCAGACACGCTGCCCGCAATTCTCGCATGTGCGTTTCTGGACTGCCTCCGAAGTTTCCACTACAATGACGATGGCTGTGAAGGAGTCGTTCCGGCCTGGAATCCAGGAGGGTGTGATGGGTGGTGAGAACCTGTTCCAGATCTGCTACGAGGGTGATCTCACAATCGAAGTCTGTGAGGCGCTCCGCTATCTGAGCGCCGAGCCCAACTTCGATCGGAGTTGGCAGGTCCTTCTTCCCGACGACGGCAATTCCGAATTGCTCGTCCGGGAGCTCGAGCGGATGATCGGCGGCGACGCCCGTCTGCTCGTCGCCCGAACCTACTTCAGCACCAATCGCGATCATCTCCTGATCCGGCACAGCACCACCCCAGGAGCCGACTATCGCGAGCTCCACGGAGGGCTCTCCCGGCTCGGAACCGTGCTCGAGCTCCCCTTCGAGTCGACGTTCATCGTCGACACCACCAACCGCGCCGACGTCCGGATGATCGGGGAAGTGCTCGCCGAGCTCTGCCCGGACGAATCCGTCATGGTGATCGGAATCGCGAAGGACTTCGCCTGGACCACGGGGATATCGGCTGGTCTCGTCTCGGGGCCGGAAGCGGAATCGGAAATCGACTTCCGACTCATCCGCGAGCCATAGGTCGCACGGGGTCGTGTTCTTCGTGGCCCGGAAGTGGGGACCGGCTCGCGCGGTGGCCTACAGCGGGGGTCGGCTCTCCACGAGCTATTGCCCAAATCGAAAACCCGAGAGAACCGGTCAAGGTCACGCGAGCCTCTTCAACCGCGACTCACGAGCTTCCCCGGACAAGGTCGACGCCTTCACAACTCGTCATCCTGAGCCGCCGAAGGACGGCGAAGGATCTGGGGGTGGCTCGCGAATCATCGTCATGGCGGGCCGGAGGAATCATTCATGAGCCCCCGCCCAGATCCTTCGCCGTCCTTCGGCGGCTCAGGATGACAAGGGCCGGACTTTTGTTCCCACGATCGTCTCTACCCCCGGGTTTGGGCAACAGTCCGTCCAGGGCCGACTCGCGTGGGGCTCCAGCCCCACAGCAAGCCGGGAAAGCCAGCAAATCATGTCGTGAATTCTCAACGCCTCGCGGGCGTACTTGCGGGGGGCTGGAGCCCCACGCGAGTCGGCTCTGGAGAGCCGACCCCCGAAAAACTACTCTCCCTCGCCTTCAACGACAAAGGCCATCGCATCCGCCGAGCTCGCCGCCCGCTGCGCGGGCTTCTTCCGCGTCGCCGTCGGAACATAGCGATCGACGAGCTTCCTGGTGTCATCCACACCCAGCCGGGTCATGAGAAGTTCGAACTTCTCCTCCAGGTCCGCCATGATCGCTTCGCGCACCGCGGACGGCATGCTCCAGATTTTCTTCTTGAAGGGACCCAGCGCACGCTTGCGAGCCTTGTAGATGAATTGCTCTTCGGTCTGGCCGTCCTTCCGGTCGCCTTTCGCATTCTCCCCGAGCCACTCGACGATCTCGGCCGTCAGAGTCTCGGGAAAGCGCTCGTGATCGTAAACGACGTTCTGAAAGCCGGTCGCGAGATGGATCTCGACCGTATCGGCCTTCGGGAACTGGTCGAAGACGTCCTCGGGGAGGGTCGAGGCACCATGCTGCACCGCGCCCGAGATCTGATACTCCTCGCGGGCGATTCGGGAAATCTCGGTAATCCGGTCGAAATCAATGCTCACTTCGGCGACCGATCCGTCCGGCAGAGGAACCCCTCCATGAGACGTCCCGGTCTGGATGGAGACCTTGCTGATTCCGGTGCCCTCGCCGAAGGTCCGCCGGAATCCATCGATGTAGGCGCGAAACTCTTCCGGCTTGGTGTTGTGCGCGCCGACCTCGCCGATCTCGCCGCCGATGGAAATGACGACGTCCTCCGGTTCGGTCTCCCGGATCAGGCGCGCGAACCGGGCGGTTCCCTCGTAATTTTCCTTCTGCTGCCGGTCGACCGATTCATGCTCGAGCTGAACGAGAGTGGAAGTGTCGATGTCGATGTTGTAGAACTCGGCGTTGATCGCTTCCCGGATCAGTCCGCTGATCGCTTCGATCTCGGATTCCCTCGCATCGCTGAACCATTTCTTCGCGCTGGCCTGGAAATGATCTCCCTGAATGAAGACCGGGCCCTTCCACCCCTCCCGGACCGCTGCACCGAGAATGCAGGCGGCATACTCGGCCGGTCGTTGCTCGGTATAGCCGATCTCGGACCGGGCGATCTCGAAGATGAAGGCGCCAGCCTCGAGCTCCAACGCCGTTCTGAAGACCGCTCGAGCAGTCTCGTAAGTCAGAATTCTCAGATTGAATGCGGGAACCGTGAACCTCTCCTCGATCTCGCCTCGACCTCTGGCTGCATACAGAGCCTGGATCGACGACGGAATCGCACCGGTGGCCCAGGCGATGTCGTGGATCCGCTCCCGGGCAGCCTGTCGAACCTCGTCGACGTCTCCGAATACGGCCGTCCAGACGAGATTGTCGATCAACTCCTCCCGGACGACTCTGGCATCCCCGACCTCGACATTTCCGTCAGTCGCTCTCACGGTGGCGGTTTCGAGCGCCACCTCCAGCTCACTCATCTCTCGAAAAATCATTCACGGTTCTCCTTCATCGGTTCATAGGAACGCAACCCGGAGCGTGCGCATCTCGTTCCAGATCGCATGCTGCCGGTTCACGCGCTTCACCGCTCGAGGTTCTTCGCCTCGGTCCAGAGCGCCTCGAGCTCGTCGAGAGAATAGCTCTCCAGTGCCCGCGCAGAAGCGTCCGCCGAGCGCTCGATATGCTCGAACCGGCGCATGAACCGGCCCGTTGCATCCTGAAGGGCATTTTCGGCGTCGAAGCCGAGCCGTCGGGCGAGATTCACGACGGCGAAAAGAAGATCACCCAGCTCGTGCCGGGGATCTCCATCGCCCGCCATCGCCGCTTCCATCTCGGAAAGCTCTTCACGAATCTTTCCGACCACCCCTTCCGAAGAGCTCCAGTCGAATCCGATGCGCGAAGCTTTCTCTCCGACTCGCTGCGCTTTCATCAGCGCCGGAAGCCCGGAGGGTATCCCCGAAAAGAAGACTTTACCGGCGTTTTTTTTCTCGTCCTTCTTCATCTGCTCCCAGTTGCGAAGGACGGCGTCGGCATCGGGAGCCTCTACATCGCCGAACACATGCGGGTGGCGGCGAACGAGCTTGTCGTGGATCGCGGCGATCGCGTCGTCGATCGTGAAGGTCCCCTCCTCGGCGCCGAGCTGCGCGAGAAACACGACCTGAAGAAGGTGATCGCCCAGCTCATCGGCGAGCTCGGCGCGTTCGCCGCCATCAATCGCGTCGACCACTTCGTAGGCTTCCTCGATGACGAATCGTCTGAGGGATTCGAACGTCTGCTCGCGATCCCACGGGCAGCCGCCCGGGCCTCGAAGCCGTTGCATCAGCGACACGAGATCCTCGAATGAAGGCCTCTTCCTGGCGGCAGCTTCCTCGGAATCCGACCCGATCTTCTCCTCTTTCATCGCCCGACGTTATCAGGATTCGGCGCGAAGAGCCCGGAGGATCAAAGCAGATCCGGACCTTCTTCGATCGGCTTGCTGCTGGTGAGGATTCGGCGATAACACCAGATCAGAAGACCCCAGACGAACGTCAGTGAGACGACCAGGAGCACCCATCCAGCGAGCGTCATGAGATTCCTCCTTCAATCCGGCGCTGCCTGTCATCGATGTCCAGCCCTGCTGCGTACCAGCGCTTCTCTCCGATTCGCAGGCAGATCAACAGAATGATCGTCACCCCGATGATGAGACCGAACGCCATCTGAGCAGCTGGCTGTTCGGTTACGGCTCGTATCCAACCGCCGAGACTCCCCCACGTGAAGGCGAGGAAGACGATGATCAGATAGACCGGCGTCACGTACTTCATGATGAATGCATAAATCCTCGGTATCCGCATCTCTGCGCCTTCGTGAGCACTCCTGATCCCCTTGTCGACTCCGAAGATCCAGCTGAAGCAGATGATCTGGATCATGGCCAGAACGAAAATGAGGAAGGTCCCGACCCAGTTGTCGATCGTCGACCAGAAAACGCTTCCCTTGCTGAACCAGATCGTCATGAAGGAGCCGACCAGACAGATGCTGACCATCAGAAGAGTCGCGCGGTTCCGTGTGATCCCCAGCGACTCCTGGAAGAACGCCACCGCCGGCTGATACATCGACAATGAGCTCGTGATTGCCGCCAGAAACAGCATGAAGAACCAGATCGCGCCGATCAGATTACCGAACGCTCCCATGTGCGCGAAAACCACGGGAAGAGTGACGAATCCGAGTCCGAAGCTTCCCGTCGACACCGCTGCAATCGTCCCGCTGAGACCCAGGAAGATGAACGATGAAGTGAGGGTGATCAAACCGCCGAAGCTGACCTCGAATACTTCATTCGTCGCCGTGGAGCTGAGACCCGACAGAACCACGTCGTCGTTCTTCTTCAGATAGGACGCGTAGTTGAGAATGATTCCGAACCCGACTGAAATACTGAAGAAAATCTGCCCTGCCGCCGCGAGCCACGTCTGCCCGTTGAACAGAGCGCTGAAGTCGGGATTCCACATGTAGCCGAGCCCGTTGATGACGTTCTGATCGGGCAGAGCCGGATCCGGAGTTCCGAGCGTCAGAACGCGTATCAGGACGATCGCCGCCATGATCGCCATCATCGGAAGCGCGATCCGGCAGAAGAGCTCGATTCCCTTCGAAAGCCCTCTGAAAATGAAATAGATGTTGAGGGCGAACGTGAGTCCCCAGAAGACGAAGGTCGCGTAGCTTCCTCCGAAGAGCAGCCCGTTGGCGTCGGTCCCCGTGAACGCGTTGTAGAAGTTCGATGCGACCGCGGTCTGAGTTTCGACCGGAGCCGACGGATCGATCCCCATCCCACCCGTCGCGAACTGCCAGAAGTATCCGAGACACCAGGCCTCGATGAAGGTGTAATAGAAGGAGACTGCGAGGGGAATCAGCACGCCGATGATGCCGAAATAGCGTCCGATCCGACCTCCGAACAACCCGAGAATCGCGGGAGCCGAGTGGAGTCCCTTCTGGCCGCCGTAACGGCCCATTGTCCATTCCGCCCAGCCGATCGGAATCCCGACGAGAAGAAGCGCGCAGAAGTACGGAATCATGAACGCGCCACCGCCGTTGGCGGCCGCCTGCCCTGGAAACCTCAGAAAGTTCCCGAGACCGACCGCCGATCCCGCCACAGCGAGGATTACTCCGATTCTCGTCGTCCAGCCTTCGGTGTGCGCCGTCAGGTTCATTCCGCCCCCTTCGCGGCGGAGATTGTCGTACAAACGAGCCCGATCCTCAAAATGACGCAGGATGTTCGGGTCGGTTGCCGTGGCTGGAGGCCGGTGGCCGGTGGCCGGTGGCCCAACTGCATGCGCTTGCACCGTCATTTCACGAGTCCGCCCCCAGATCCTTCGCCGTCCTTCGGCGGCTCAGGATGACGAGGGGGGATTTCGCAAGAGCGCACATTCCATGATCGTCGCTTCGCGCAAACACAACACTCGTCATTCTGAGCCCGGCGAAGCGCGGGTGAAGAATCTGGGCGGGGATCGTGGATCACCGCTCCACGCACTCGCAATGCGACTTCGTCAATCCGGCAACCGGTCACCGGCAACCGGCTACCGGCAACCGGCTACCCTCCATCACCAGCCTCGCAGCTGGCCGCGGTAGCCCTCGAAATTGCGTTTCATCTCCACCATCGAGTCCCCCCCGAACTTCTCGCGCATCACCGAGGCCAGCACGAGCGCTACCATCGCCTCGCAGACGACCCCGCAGGCGGCAATCGCGGTGACGTCGCTTCGCTCCCACTGGGAGCGGTGTGGCTCCCGCGTATCGAGGTTGACCGATGCGAGGCCGCGGCGGAGAGTCGAGATCGGCTTCATGTAGCCCCGAATCACCACTTCCTTCCCGTTGGTGACCCCTCCCTCGAGACCTCCCGCCCGATTGGTTGGCCGCGAAAAGCCCTTCGATTTCTGGTGGACGATCGGGTCGTGGACCTCCGAGCCGAACAATCCGGCGGCCGTGACACCATCGCCGATCGAGACTGCCTTGACCGCGTGCACCGACATGACTGCCTGCGCGAGCCGGCCGTCGAGCTTTTCGTCCCAGTGAACGTACGAGCCCAGCCCCACCGGCAGCCCCTCGGCGACGACCGCGACGACTCCCCCCAGTGTATTTCCATCGAGCTTTGCGCGGTCGACCTCTTCGACCATCGCTCCTTCGACCGTTCGGTCGATTGCGCGGAGAGGACTTTCGTGATCGACCTCACTCATGTCTTTGGCGGTGACCGGCCGGTTCGGATCGCCGACACGACCGACGCTGAGCGTCGCTGAGGAAACCTTGACGCCCAGCTCGTAGAGGAGCTCCTTCGCCACGGCTCCCGCCGCGACGCGCGCCGCGGTCTCGCGTGCCGAGGCACGCTCGAGCACGTCGCGCAGATCTCTTCGATTGTACTTCTGACCTCCGGCCAGATCCGCGTGTCCCGGACGAGGGGAGACGAGCCTCCGGTTTTCAGCCTCCTTCTCGTCGACCGCCCATGGGTCCATGGCGGCCTTCCAGTTCTCCCAGTCCCGATTCCTCACCGTCATCGCGATCGGGCTCCCGAGCGTTTCGCCTCCTCTGACCCCGGCGGTCACCTCGATCCGGTCCTGCTCGATCTTCATCCGCCCGCCGCGGCCATAGCCGTGCTGCCTCCGGGTCATTTCTCCATTCATCCGATCGAGGTCGAGCCGGAGTCCGGCAGGAATCCCTCGGACGATGATCGACAGCGACGGACCGTGAGACTCCCCCCCGGTGGTGAACTCGAGGCCCTTCATCCTACCGTCTCCGGGGTCTTTCTCCGAACGCGCATCAGCAGACCCACACCCACCAGGATGACGGCAAAACTGATGATCTGAGCGAGCGTCAGCTCGCCGAAGAATCGGTCGTCCTTGGCGCGGAAGAACTCGATCAGGAGTCTTTCGGCTCCCAGAAGAATCAGAAAGAGTGCCCAGACGAAACCGGGAGGATTCGGACGGCGCCCGGCCTTGATCAGAATCCAGAAGATCAGGAAAAACGCTGCAGCGGTATACAACTGGGTCGGGTGGACGGCGAGCAGCGTGTCCCCCGGCAGAGCAGGGTCGACGTCGACCCCGAACTGCCGCAGCGATCGAGCCGTCGTCGGTGGGGCGCCCTCCGGAAACGCGATGCCGAAGACCGAGTCGGTCGGCTTGCCGTAATCATCGCCGACGAGAAAGCAGCCGATTCTCCCGAGAGCGTAACCGATGGCGAGCCCGGGAGCTCCGGCGTCCGCAACGGTCCGAAAATCGAGTTTCTTGTAGTAGACGACCGCAGTCGCCGCCAAGAATCCCCCGAGGAGGCCACCGTACCAGACCAGGCCAGCCCGCGCGAAGAGAAGGCTCAGGTCGCCATAGAGAATCGCGTAGTAGAGCTTCCCGCCGACGATGCCTCCGATCGCGGCGGCGGCGACGATGTCGCCGACGGCTTCGGGATCGAGGCCGAGCCGGCGGAACTCTCGCATCATCACCCATGCGCCCACCGCAAAGGCGACGAACATCATCAGACCGAAGGTCGTGACTTCGAAGCTGCCTATTCTGAAGAGTACCGGCCACATGTGATTCGGGAACCCCTCCCTATTGTTTCGGTCATCGTACGCGCCGGTTTCGAACCGGAAGAATCACCAGCCGGGCACGATGACTCAGGTTGGTACCGCCGTGAGATCCCGTCGCGACATGACCTGATCGACGATGCCGTACTCCTTCGCCTCCTCAGCGTCGAGAATGTAGTCCCTGTCGGTATCCCTGTCGATCTTGTTGATGTCCTGGCCGGTGTGATCGTGGAGGATCCTGTTGAGTCTCTGCTTGAGCTTGACGATCTCACGCGCGTGAATCTCGATCTCGGTAGCCTGTCCACCCAGCCCGTACATGAGCGGCTGGTGGATGAGGACGCGAGAATTCGGGAGCGCATATCGCTTTCCGGCAGCGCCGGCAGCGAGAAGCACAGCGGCCATCGACGCCGCCTGTCCGATGCAGATCGTGGCTACGTCCGGTTTGACGTACTGCATGGCGTCGTAGATCGCCAGTCCTGCGGTGATCGAGCCTCCGGGCGAATTGATGTAGAGCCAGATGTCGCGCTCCGGATTCTCGGCTTCGAGAAAGAGCAGCTGCGCGATGACGAGATTCGAAATGTGATCATCGACCTGCTGCCCGAGAAAGATCAGGTTGTCTTTCAGCAGACGAGAGTAGATGTCGTAGGCGCGTTCGCCCCGGTTGGTCTGTTCGATAACTGTCGGAATCAGCATTGGTGTCCGATCTCTCCTGTCAGCTCGTTCTCGATTCTTCGACGACTCGCTCCATCGCCTTGTGCCGGCGCACGGATATGCGGAGTTTCTCATAGTCGCCCGACGCTTTCATGCTCCGGATGACGGTGGCGGTCTCCTCACCGGCGTCCTGATGTACGTAGTCGCGCATCTCCTCGTCGCTCACCTCGATCGCCTCGGCCTCGGCGATCCGGTCCAGAACGAGAATGCGCCTCACTCGCCGCACCGACTCTGCGCGCATGTCCTGCTGCAGCTGCTGCCAGTCGATCTCGGCGTAACGCGGATCGATGCCCTGCGAGGCGAGAAAGCGGAGATACTCCTGAATCGATCGCTCGAGCTCTTCCTCGACCAGGGCCTGGGGAACCTCGAAGTCGTATTGCTCCACGAGCGCGGTTGCGAGATCCGCCCGGCGCTGCGACCTGGCTTCTCGAGACTTTCGCATCTCGATGTTCTGTCGGACCGAGCTTTTCAACTGTTCGAGATCGTCGTAATTGAGACTCTTGGCGAGGTCATCGTCGATGTCGGGAAGCTCGAGGTTCCTGACGTCCTTGACGGTGACTTCGTATCGGACCGTCTTTCCACGAACCTCCTTGTTGGGAGCCGTTTCATCCCAGCTCTTCTCGAAGCTGAGCTCGTCGCCGGGCTTCTTGCCGATGATCAGTTCGTCGAGCTCGGCAAGCGGAGAATCACCAGCTTCGAAAGTGTAGTCCTCGGTTGTTCGTGTCTCGAGACCTTCGCCGGAGGCCGTGATGTCGACGGTCACGCGATGTCCCTCGGCGATTGCCCCTTCGACGGGACTGAGGGTCCCGGCATGGGTTCTCAGTCGCTCGATCTCCGCGGCGACTTCCTCCTCGTGGACCTCGGTGGGCCGTTCCTTCGAGACGAGGCCCTTCCACTCGGCGAGCTCGAACTCGGGAAGGATCTCGAATCCGACGGTGAATGCGAAATCCTCGTCGGCCCGTAGCTCATCCATTCGGACGATGTGGGGAGATCCGACCGCATGCAGCCGGGTTTCCTGCAGTACCTTCCCTGCGAACTCGGGAAGGAGCCGGTCGACGATCTCTCCCCGAATGTCGCTCTCGTACTTTTTCTGTACGACCGACAGCGGGGCCTTCCCCTGCCGAAAGCCCGGAATCCGGGCGGATCGCGCAAACTCTCGCGATACCTCGCTCCATTTCTTCCCGACTTCGTCAGCTGGAACCGTGATATCGACTTCGCGTGTGATCTGAGAACGTTCGTGTAGCTCGAACTGCATACCGGAGCCCTTTCAGTGAAGAGTTGCTGGTGCGAAAGGGGGGACTCGAACCCCCACGGCAAGAGCCACTGGATCCTAAGTCCAGCGCGTCTACCAGTTCCGCCACTTTCGCGCTCGAGGAAACAAAAAGCAGACATCGGCAATCATTCCGGCGTCTGCTGAGACTGTATCAAGGTTGGTGCCCCCACCAGGACTCGAACCTGGAACCAACGGATTAAGAGTCCGCTGCTCTACCAATTGAGCTATGGAGGCTCACTTTCCGGACACGCTGGCTGCTCGCAAGCCCTCTAAATGTTCTCTTCATGATCGCTATTCCTCTCCATCGAGGGGCTCGACGCCATACTGCTCAGCCCAACCTTCGACCTCGAGAATCAGAGCCCATCGCCGTACGTAATCGAGTCCGGAGATCACGGTCATCGCGAGTGCGAGTGTGTGGAAGGTGGACAGGATCGGGAGTGCCACGGGCTTCAGCCACATATTGGCGGCGATTGTCACTCCGAGCGCAACCGCCTGCAGGATTGTCGAGACTTTTCCGGGAATCGAAGGAGGGAAGCTTCGCACGCGCACCCGGCTGAAGAGAAGCCAGGCGGCGAATACGATCAGAACGTCCCGCGCAAATACGCTGATGGTGAGCGCAATGGGGAGGGGAGTCGCCGCGATCGCGGGGAACGTGTAGACGACATAACCGCTGACCAGCATCAGCTTGTCCGCCGCCGGGTCGAGAACGGCACCGAGCTTCGACCTCTGATTGAAGGTTCGAGCGATCCAGCCGTCGAGAGCGTCGGTGATCGCGGCGCTGACGAAAACGAAGAAAGCCACATCATGCCGCTGCCGGATCGCGGCGAGCACGAGGATCGGAACGAGTACGACCCTTGCGATGGTGAAAAGGTTGGCGATCGTCATCACTACGGGACGAGGCACTCAGCCCTGCGCAGACAGATCGTCCATCGCCGCACGTCTCAGATAGATCGTCCGCCCTTCCTCCCGCAATACATTGCGCTCGATCAGATCGTGCATCAATCGGGAAACGGTTTCCCGGGAGGTACCGATCGTACTGGCGATCGCCTGATGGGTCGGCCTCTGAATCGCAATGTAACCACTCTCCTCGTCAATTCCTTCCTTTTCAACGAGATCGAGAAAGAATCTCGCCAGTCGTCCGTAAACGTCCATCGTAGCAAGCGACTCGATCCGGCTGGAGGCGAGTCGCAGACGTCTGGAGAGCTCCGCGAGCACTCCCCGCGTTACTGAAAAGTTGCGCTCGAGCAGAGCGAGGAAATCGTCCTTGTGGATCGTGATGATCTCCAGCGGCTCCATCGCGACCACCGCCGCCGACCTCGGTTCACCCTCCAGGATCGCCATCTCCCCGAAGAACTCCCCTTTTCCCAGCATCGAGAGGATGATCTCCTTCCCATCCGCCGAGGTGATCGCAACCTTGACCTTCCCACTGAGAATCAGGCAGAAGGTGTCGCCGAGCTCATCGGCGTGAACCACCGTCTGTCCGCGATCGAACGAGCGTGATCTCGCCAGGTTCGCAACGGCTTTCAACTCCTCGGCGCCCAGGTCCGAAAACAGAGCGCAGTTGACCAGCTGATCCTCGTGAGCCTCCTTCATTTGCAGCTCCGCTCTCGGCTCGTCGAGCTCATTCGGTGAACGGTCCCTCCGCTTTTCCCTCGATGAACTGCCTGACCAGCGGCTTCGGGGACGAACGGAACTCGTCCGCCGTTCCCTCCTCGACGATCTCACCCTTGTGAAGCATGGCAATGCGATCGGCGATCCTGAACGCCACCTTCATGTCGTGCGTGATCGTGACCATGGTCGTATTGAGTGTCTCGTCCATCTCGACGATGAGCTCGGCGACGACGCCGCTGATGACCGGGTCGAGTCCGGTCGTCGGCTCGTCGAAGAGCAGAATCTCCGGCTCGAGACTGATCGCTCGCGCGAAACCGACGCGCCTGCGCATTCCTCCCGAGAGCTCCGATGGACGCTTTTCCTCCACGTCATCCAGGTGAACGAGATCGAGGCATTCCCGAACCCGGTCTCTGATCTCGGCCTCGCTCATCTTCGTGTGGCGACGAAGGGGAAACGCGACATTCTCGAAGACCGACATCGAGTCGAACAGCGCCCCCTCCTGAAAGCTCATGCCGAACCGGCGACGAAAATGGTTCAATTCCGTTCTCGTCAGCTCGGCCAGGTCGGTGCCTGCCACCACGACCTTCCCTCGATCCGGCCGGACCAGCCCGATGATGTGCCGCAGCGTTACACTCTTGCCGGTCCCCGAACCGCCTACGATTACCAGCGTTTCTCCACGCTCGACGGTCAATGAAACCCCTTTGAGCACCTGGTTGTCACCAAAGCTCTTCCAGATGTCGACCAGCTCGATCATCGGTTCCGGAGCGGTCTCAGCCTGCACTGCCGTCATGCCAATGATTATACGGCCCGAATAGTTCAGCACTCCGATCGGGTTCTCTGCCATCCGAACGGACTCGACCCGATGACATCTCCCGAAATCTCCGCCTGGATCCTGACCCCTCTGCTGATCTTCACTGCCCGGCTCGTCGACGTGGGACTCGGAACCGTGCGAATCATCATGCTCGCTCGCGGGCGCAAGCTGATCGCCTCGGGACTCGGTTTCATCGAAGTCCTCATCTGGCTCGTCGCGATCCGCCAGATCTTCCACCATCTCGATAACGTCGCGGCGTTTTTCGCCTACGCCGCGGGATTCGCAGCCGGTACGGCGGTCGGGATGCTGATCGAGGAGAAGCTCGCTCTCGGACTCGTATCGATACGGATCATCACAGACGAGGATGCCCGCGATCTGACGAGCAAGCTTGCTGCGGCGGAATTCGGGGTCACGAGTTTTGCCGCGGAAGGAGTCGCGGGAAGGGTCCGGCTCCACTTCACCATCGTTCGACGAAAGGATCTGCGGCGTGCGCTCGAGATCGTCCGGGAGCGGCATCCGGAAGCATTCATCTCGGTTTCGGACGTGCGAACGGTCAGCGAGGGCTTCTTTCCGGAAACCTCCCCCAGGCTCCGCTTTCCGAGCTTCGGTCGCAAGGCGAAGTAGCGAAAAGGACTGATGAGTGCGACCGGTCGAGATCGCGACCCTCAAAGAGACGGACGGTTCTTGCGATAGGAATTCTTCAGAGCGATCCTGCCCCCTCGGAACGTGAAGAGGTCGCAGCCATGAACTTCCACCCGGGTACCGTCCGCTCGTGTTCCTGAGAACGTCCATTCGGAGACACCGCGCGCGCCATGAACGACGTGCCGGGCGTCCCCCCAGTGCGCATCCGGAAAGTTCGCCCAGCCTTCCCACGAACGCCGCTTTCACTGCGTCGCGGCCGGCGTACTTGGTCCCGCAGATCTCGACTCCGGCCGACGATTCGAACACGCAGTCGTCCGACATGAACGCGATGATCGCGTCGGCGCGTCTGCAAACGCCTCGAGGATCTCTACGGTTACCTCTGAGCTCTCGCTCGACATGACTTCGTCCCCCTGAAGTTCAGCGCTGATTTCTCTCCGCAGAAACCGAGCGCTTCCATGGTTCCAGGATCCCTGCCGGTCAGTCTGGATTCATCGCGGCGAGCGGACCATCCCCTGCGGTAGACGCGGACCCCAGTCAGTCGACCCATGGGATCTTAACCCTCCAGTGATTGTCACCTTCCAGATAGGATGTCATCAGAGCCGCCGCTTCCTCCAGGGACCGAGGCGCGCGAGCCGACACTTTCTCTTCGCCCGACTCCATGACACGGGCGCTCAGGCCGTCGAACGGTTGGATGCTGCCGGATATCTCGAACCAATCGTCGTCGTCAGCCTTGAGGACGACGAACGTGATTTCATTCCAATCTCGATCAAAGATGGCGGATACGACGTCCTCCCGCGTGGCATTCTCCGCGAGAACGACTCGCTCGTTGGCGGGAGGTGGGTAGAGCTCGAGAATCATGGCGGGGAGACCCCCTCGGTCAACCGCTAATCCGTCATCCGACGATGATGGCGCGCGCAATGGTGGCCCGGGTTCCACACAGGAGCCGAGCCCCAGGCTGATGAGACCAAGCAGGAGAAGTGTCGCTGCCGCGGAACCGCAAGTGGCCGAGTCGTGAAGCCGCAACACCTTCATGTGCTCAACTTACCATGCCGCTCACTCGAACCGTCTACCTGCGCGGGATGAGCTCGAGGACGACGCCGTCGAAGGTCAGTCGCGGGTCGACGTTGACCGTGAATCTCTCGATCGCTTCCAGGCTCGCTCGGGCCGACTCGACGATCAGGTGGTCCGCGATCCTGCTTCGGATCAACTCCGCCGAACCCCCCCGCGTCTCGTTCCCGGCCGTCGCCACGATGTCGCGAAGCGTTGCCGCATAGACCGTGGCGGCTCTCGCGGGATCATCGGTTGCGGAGATGATCGCGCTCAGCTCCAGAAGCGCAGCGGTATCCCGCTCGGAGGCCCAGCTCTCGAGGCAGCGCGCGATCTCCTTTGCAAGCGCCACATCCTCGTCAGCCTCCTCGGATGACAACGCCATCGACCGAAGCCGCGCCTCGGCGAGGTCGATCCCCTCAGCGCGGGCCAGTTCCGAGCCAACCGGTCCGCCGGCGGGCCGGATCGCAACTGCCTGCGCCCGGGAGCGAATCGTAGGCAGCAGCTTGTCCGGCATCCGGGTGAGAAGGAGAAACAGGCTTTCGCCGGGCGGTTCCTCGAGCGTCTTGAGCAACGCGTTCGCACCCTGAGTCGTCACGCCGTCGATCGGATCGATGATGAAAACTTTCGAGCTCGACTCGTAGGGCTTCATCCCCGCTTCGGCGACGATCCCCCGGACCTGCTCGATCGAGATCCACTTCCGGCCCTCCTCGATGATGACGTGATGAACATCGGGGTGGATGCCTCGTTCGACTCGCGAACAGGATGTACAGTCGTCGTCGCCGCCACCGCGACAACAGGCGGCGCGTGCTACCTCGAATGCGGTTTCGCGAAGCTCTCGGGACGACGGCCCGTGAAGAATCACGGCGTGGTGAAGGACTCCCTTCGCTGCCGCCTCGACGACCGCCTGACGCGGCGTTTTCATTCGAACAACGCGGGGACGCGCGCCTCGAGAAGAGCGAGAATCCTCTTGAAGACCTCATCGGCGTCGCCGGTCGCTTCCACCACGGCGTAGCGCGACTCATCGCTCCGCGCCAGCGCGAGATAACCCTCACGGACGCGCCTGTGAAATGCGAGATCCTCCCCTTCCAGTCGGCTCTCGTGATGGAGGCCTCCGGTGACATTCCGGTCCCGGGCGCGCCGGAGTCCCGCGTCCTCGCTGACGTCGAGTACGACCGTAAGCGTCGGCTTGACACTGCCGGTGACCCATTCGTTGAGTTGCTTGAGGAGATCGAGCTGCAGCGTCCGGCCGTATCCCTGATACGCGAGCGTCGCGTCGGTGAATCGGTCGCAAAGGACGGGAACACCCGTCTCGAGCGCGGGCCGGATCACTTCCACCACGTGTTGCCGGCGCGAAGCTGCATACAGAAGAAGCTCGGCGAGAGGATCCATCCCCTCTTCCCCGGGATCGAGAAGAATCGCTCGAATGCGATCACCGAACGGGGTCCCTCCCGGCTCCTTCGTCAGGACATGACGCCTGCCGATCGATCGAAGGTGCTCGCTGAGCGTAGTCAGCTGGGTCGTCTTGCCTGATCCCTCGATACCTTCGAAAACCAGAAACGGAACTTTATTCACTTGCGGAACCTCCGGAAGAATCGAGAGCCCTGAGCCCTGCCTCGAGCCCCTTGAGGTAGTGAATTCTCATCAGTCGCTCGAATACGCGCGGATGTGCGGCCAAAGAGAACCGCTCGCCGGCGCGAGCGGCCAGTTCCAGCCAGGCTCGTTCGAACCGCCCGCCCGACCCTTCATCGGCCAGCTCCTCGATCCCGAGAAAATGGCGGAGCTCCGGATGCTTGCTCGCGAAGATTGCGCCGGAGCGCCCGACCGTGAACTGGCGTCTCGAGAATGATTCCACAGTCGTGGGATGGTGATGCCGGGTCACTGCATTCGCGTTGTAGCGGATCGTGAGCCCCGTCTTTTCGAGACGATAGGCCAGCTCAATGTCTTCCCACGCCGCGGAAGGAAAGGTCGTGTCGAACGGATGATTGGCGATGACCTCGCGCGACAGCGAGATGTTCGACGTGTAGAAAAAATTGAAGGGAACGACCTCGCCGTGCCGGATCAACGAATACCCGAACTGAAGACCGTACTCGTTGATGTAGTCCATGAACGGCGTCACGTCCTGTTCCCGAGGCCATCCGGTATATCCGAGACATGCGACCCAGGGATCGTGACCCGTCTCCTCGTGAACCGAGTAGTGCTGATTCAGAAAGTCTCGAGCCGGAACCGTATCGTCTCCCATGAACAGAACGGTGCGGCCTGAGGCGAGGGTGACGCCGTGGTTCCGCGCCTTCCCCGGGCCTCCGTTCGGCTGGGAGCGAAAGATCAACGGTGCCGATGAAAATCTGGCTTCGCCGATCCATGACTCGACTTTTTCGGCGGTTCCGTCTCCGGACCCGTCATCCACGACGATGATCTCGTGCTCCGGAGCGTTCACCTGGCCTTCCAGCGCGTCCAGTACGCGCTCGAGCATGCCGATCCGGTTGTAGGTGGGGATGACGACGGATAGTTCCATGAGGATGTTGCCCGCGGGGTCCTACGCGCTCGTCCCGCCGTCAACGCAAAGGACTTGACCGGTGATTCCACTGGCGTCGTCCGAGAGAAGAAACGCCACCGCCGCGGCAACCTCGGCGGGTCTCACCAGGCGGCGCATCGGAATGTCACGAATCATCTTCTTCTTTATCTCCGGATCCATGTCCGCGATCATGTCCGTCTCCACCAGCCCCGGTGCGACACAGTTGATTCTGATCCCGCTGCGAGCAACTTCTCTCGACAGCGATCTCGTCAGGGCGATGACACCGCCCTTGGAGGCCGAATAGTTGGTCTGTCCTGCAACACCATGGAGCCCCGAAAGCGAGGCGATGTTGATCACCGAGCCTTTTCGCTGACGGAGCAGCAGCGGCACCACCGCCCGGGTCGTCGAAAAAACCGCATCGAGATTGGTCGCTCTCACCTCCTGCCACTGCTGGTCGGTCATGTTGAACATGAGCGCATCGTCCCGGATACCTGCGTTGTTCACGAGCGCGTCGATTCTTCCAGACTCCGCAAAAAGATCCTCGACGACACGTTTCATCGCCTCCGCATCCGTCACGTCGGCCCTCACCGAATCGGTCGAGCCGCTTTCGAGCTCGGCTGCTGCTTCCTCCGAGCCGATCCATGTAAAACGAACCCTCCATCCGTCGCGCACGAGACGCTCGACGATCGCTCGTCCGATTCCCCGCGACCCCCCCGTGACGAGCGCAACTCTCTGATCGGAGCCTTCATCCATCGATGCGGTCAGCCCTCGTCCTCATAGCGCTCCTTGAGCTTCTGGACGACGGCCGGATCGGCCAGCGTCGTCACGTCTCCGAGCGCTTTCCCCTCGGCGATGTCCCGTAGGAGGCGTCTCATGATCTTGCCGCTTCGCGTCTTCGGCAGCTCCGCCGTGAAAAGGATCCGCTCGGGGCGGGCGATCGCACCGATTTTCTCCGCGACGTGCTGTTTGAGGGTCTTCTCGAGAGCCGCCGGATCCTCCTGTTCCTTCCCGTGAGATTCCTTGATCGTGACGAATGCGGAGATCGCAGTCCCCTTGATCTCGTGGGGCGTACCGACCACCGCAGCCTCGGCGACGGCAGGATGGTCCACTAGCGCGGATTCGACTTCCATCGTTCCGATCCGGTGTCCGGCGACGTTCATTACGTCATCCACCCGACCGAGCAGCCAGTAATAGCCGTCTTCGTCGCGGTGTGCGCCGTCACCCGTGAAGTAGATTCCCTCCCATTTCGACCAGTACTGCTCCATGAATCTTTCCGGGTCTCTCCAGATCCCCCGCAACATCGACGGCCAGGGAGAACGGATCGCCAGAAGCCCGCCGCCCTCTCCTTCGATCTCATTCCCCGCTTCGTCGAGGATCGCGGGATCGATCCCCGGAAATGGAAGAGTGGCCGATCCGGGCTTGGTCGGGACGATGCCCGGCAAAGGGGTGATCATGATTGATCCGGTTTCGGTCTGCCACCAGGTATCGACGATCGGACATCTTTCCCCACCGATGTAGCGGTGATACCAGATCCACGCCTCGGGATTGATCGGCTCCCCCACGGTTCCGAGCAATCGGAGCGAGGAGAGGTCGTGCCGCTCGGGGTACTGGTGACCCCATTTCATGAAAGCCCGAATCGCCGTGGGAGCGGTATAGAGGATGGTGGCGCGATACTTCGCAACCAGCTCCCAGAGCCGGTCCCGGTCGGGGTAGTCGGGAGCCCCCTCGTAAACGAGACAGGTGGTTCCGTTCGACAGCGGTCCGTAAACCAGGTAGGTGTGCCCGGTCACCCAGCCGACGTCGGCCGTGCACCAGAAAACATCGTCGTCTTTCAGATCGAAGACCAACCGGGTCGTCGCATAGGCGCTCGTCAGATATCCCCCGGTCGTGTGGACGATTCCCTTCGGCTTCCCGGTCGTCCCCGAGGTGTAGAGCGTGAAAAGCTCGTGTTCCGCTTCGACCCATTCCGGCTCACACTCACGGCTTTGATGTTCGAGCAGCGTGTGGTACCAGTGATCCCTCCCCTCGGCGATCGAGATCGTCTCGTCGATCTCCTCGGCCGCATCTCTGCGCATGACGACCACGACCGATTCGATCGACGGTGTTTCCTCGAGCGCGGCGTCTGCGAGTTTCTTCAGCGGGACGAGGTTCCCCCGCCGGTACCCGACCGTCGCCGTGATCAGCAGCCGGGCTTCGGCATCGTTGATCCGATCCCGGAGAGCCTCCGACGAAAAGCCCGCGAACACCACGCTGTGGACTGCTCCGATCCGAGCACACGCGAGCATTGCGATGATCGCCTCGGGTATGAGCGGCAGATAGATCGCCACCCGATCCCCTTTGACGATCCCGAGAGATTTCATTGCATTTGCAAGCCTGCAAACTTCACCGTGGAGATCGCGGTACGACAGGGTCCTTCGATCGCCCGGCTCCCCCTCCCAGACCAGCGCAGCCTTATCGCCCCGCGTTTCGAGATGCCGGTCGAGACAGTTGAACGAGGCATTGGTTCTCCCTCCGTCGAACCACCTCGCATTCGGTGGCTCCCACTTCAGCACCGTATCCCAGGGGGTTTCCCAGTGAAGCTGGCTCGCCCATTTCGCCCACCACGCCTCGCGATCGCGGGCCGCGGTCTCGTAGATTTGAGGATCGCCGGCGTTCGCGTTGCCGGCAAACTCGGCGGGAGGATCGAACCTTCGGTTTTCCTTGAGCAGAGCATCGATTTCGTTCCGGCTGTTCTTCGACAATGGAAGCCTCCTTACCTGACGTTTGCGGCATTCTATCGGGCGCCCGGGATCGATCGAAACAAAACGTCGCGCGTTCCGTACCAACTCACAGGGTAAAAAGACTATGGACTATCAAACGGAGTCGGCAAAGAGTCAGTTGAGCGTCCTCGGCGCTCTCCTCATCGGCTACGCGATACTCGGCCTCGCAATCGGAGCGATCGCAGTCCTGATCCTGTTCGGTGTCGGATGGGCATCCGGCGATGGAGAAGCACTGGTGGTCCTGACGAGTATCGCGACGGGCGTCGGGATTCTCTTCGCAATCGGCTCGGCGCCCAGCCTCATCGCGGGGATCGGGCTTCTGAAGAGACGGCCCTGGGCGCGAGTCCTCACCCTCGTCGCATCTGCGATCAACCTGGTCAATTTCCCCTTCGGGACCGCGCTCGGCATCTATGCGATCGTGCTGCTGTCGAGCCCGATGGCCGCGAACGTTCTCGCCGGCACGGCGGATGACCGAACGGCGCCTCCGCCAGCTCCTTCGACCCCAGCGCCACAATAAGATCGCCGCCCTCGTTGCATCGCCGGCAACCCGCTTCGTTTCGTTGACTTTGCGCGGTGCCTTGGCTAGATTGCTAGGGTTCAGTTTTCCTCTTCGAAGGTCTAACCCGGAGATCAGATGGCAACCAGAATCCTACTCGCCGACGACAGCGTGACCATTCAGAAAGTCGTAGAGCTCACCTTTTCGGATGGAGACTACGAGGTAACTGCCACCACGAATGGCGCCCAGGCGATCGAGATGGCCGTGAAGCTTCGGCCCGACATCATCCTCTCGGACATCATCATGCCCGAGAAGAATGGTTACGAGGTTTGCGAATACGTCAAGTCCCATCCCGAGCTCCGATCGATCCCCGTCATTCTTCTGACGGGCACCTTCGAGCCGTTCGATCCCGAGCGTGCCGACAAGGCAGGCTGCGATGCCGTCGTCACCAAACCCTTCGAATCCCAGAGCCTCATCCAGAAGGTCGAAGAGCTGACGAGCAGCGCGCAGGCAAACCGGGAGAGCTCAGCAGCTGATTCACCGTCGGAGACCGTTCCTCTCGGTACCCTGTCCCCTTTCGAGAACGAGGCTGATCAGGAAGCGCCGGCCGACTCGGAAACAGGCGGCGATCCCTTCGCCGAGTCCTCCGAAGACAGCGAGCCCGTCCTCGAGCCTCAAACCGAACCCCCGGCTCCCACCGGCGATGTCTTCGACGAACCCGCGGGACTGAGCGGAGCCGAAGACGAATCCGCGGCGACGAGGATGATCCCGAAGATGACCTTCGAGGATCTCGATCGCATCAAACAGGAAAGCTCCGCGGAAACAGAACAACCTCGGGAGGAGCAACCCGTCTTCGAGCAGAGTGCAGAAGCATCCTCCGCAGCTCCCTTCGAAGACCAGGAAGCGCCGGAGGAGGAGAGCGTTCCTCCGCCTCCCTTCGCCCAGGAGACGGGTTCCGCCCCCTTCCGGATCCCGGATTCGCCCGAGCCGGGAGTCCCCCCGGCCGAGCCGACCGGCCCGCTCGCGGAAGAACCCTCCGACGACTCGGCGACCAGAATGATCCCGAAGATGAGCTTCGAGGATCTTCAGCGCGAGACAAAGCAGGAAGATGCGGAAATGGCTCCGGATTCTTTCGAACAGCCCGAGCCGGAACCCGAAGAGCCCGCTTTTCCCTCGGCACCCACCCGTGCGTCGGCTTCGCCGGAGAGTTCCGAGGAGGAGGATCCGTTCGGCAGCAGCGCCGGATCGACGGACATCGACGATTCGTCGACCCGCATGATCCCCAAGATGAGTTTCGAGGATCTTCAGCGGCTGCAGCAGCAGGAAGCGGCCAGCGAGGAGACATCTTCCGCGGAGCCCGACTCAGGCGAAGAGCAGCGTCCGGCGTACGAGCCCCCATCAGCCGTCGAGGGCTCCCAATCGGAGTGGGAGTCAGCTCGACAGGAAGAGTCCCCGGTCGAAGCCACATCTCCCGGAGGAGACGACGAAGCGACCCCCTTCGGTCGCGAAGATGATTCGAGCGAACAGGGCTGGGCGCCGGCAGGACCGACCGAAAGTCCCGAGACTGCTTCCGACTCCCCCTATCCGGATGACGAGGTCGAACGAATCGCTCGAAGAGTCGTCGAAATGCTGTCGGATCGGGTGCTCCGCGAGATCGCATGGGAAGTGATCCCCGAGGTGGCCGAGATGGTGGTGAGAGAGAGGGTGCGCGAGCTCGAGTCGCAGGACTCCTGAGGTGAAGATCTACACGCGCAGCGGTGACGACGGTACGACGTCGTTGCTCGGAAGCACGCGAGTCCCGAAACACTCACCGAAGGTCGAAGCCTACGGAACGGTCGACGAGCTCGCCTCGGCTCTCGGCGTGGTTCGCGCTCACTGGAAGGACTCGGTGCTGGACGACCAGATCCATCAGATCCAGGCGGATCTGTTCGAGATCAACGCACGCCTCGCGTCTTCCGGCGACAGGTTTCCCGGTGCGAATCCCATCCGCGTCGACGCGCTGGAAACTTCGATCGATGAGATGGAGAAGGAGCTCGAGCCTCTGCGAAGCTTCATCTTTCCCGGCGGGTCGGTTCCGGCGGCGCACCTTCACGTCGCCCGGACGATCTGTCGTCGCGCCGAACGAAGGACCTCGAGACTCGACGAGGACGATCGCGGTGCGCATACCCTCCGCTATCTCAACCGGCTGGCTGACTGGCTTTTCGTCGCGGCGCGCTACGCGAACCACACGCTGAAGGTCGATGACATCCCCTGGGTCAGGGATTAGGATTCAGGAGCCAGGATTCAGGAGCCAGGATTCAGGAGCCAGGATTCAGGAGCCAGGATTCAGGAGCCAGGATTCAGGAACCAGGATTCAGGAGCCAGGATTCAGGAGCCAGGAGAGGGTTGAAGAGCGAAACACTCGTCATTCTGAGCCCGGCGCAGCGCGGGCGAAGAATCTGGCCGGGGGATCGTGAGTCACACTTGACGTTGACTCACGAGCCCACGCCCAGATCCTTCGCCGTCCTTCGGCGGCTCAGGATGAAACGGCCACGAAATTGCTGGACTTTGACCCTTTTGCAGCGCTTCGCCTGGTCTGATGTCCCAACCTGCGAGGTCCTTCGCCTGCCCGCCCGACCGCCCGCTCAGGATGACGTCGTTTTGAGTACGCGAGTGCGGTTGTTTCTGCACTCACGGGTGTCATTTCCGTTTCACCGGCGCAAGGCGCCGGTCACTCGCTCAGGATGACGAGTGTGAATACCTCTACCTGGCCTCTGCCTCCTGGCCCCCGGCTCCTGTTCCCCTGGACCAGGTTGTCCACCAGAGATCACGCAGCCACGACGCTCCAGTGGCGAGGCGCTCCGTAGCGAAATCCCGCCCCTCGACGGTTCCGGGGTCGAAGCCGCCATCGCGATCGATCCGGTAGAGGTCCTCGACTCTCGAGTTCGAGTCGAGAATCATCGCCATCGCCGCTCCGAAGTAATCTCCCCTTGCAACGGGATCGCCCATAGCGCGTCTCACCCAGTCTCTGTCGATCTCCCGCGTGACGAACCAGGTCTCGAAGCGGTAGTGAAACGAGCAATCGATCGCATATCCACGATCGTTCGGGACGCCGACCCATCCGTTGTAATGAATGGTCGAGTGATGCGGATTCGCGGCATCGGCGACGTAATGCCCGAGGACCCCGGCGTTGTAAATGATGCTCTGTTCCACCTGCCGGCGTTCCGCTACGGTCAGGTTGCCGCGGAGCCATTCTCCCCACTGGTCCTCGAGCTTCTCGCAGATCTCCGCGATCCGCCACGGAAGAAACCCCGCGGTCGTCAGATCGATCCCCTTTTTCCGAAGCGTATCCGAGGCCGTCAGCAATTCGAGAAAGTCGTACCGTCCGACAGGCAGTTCGAGATGCTCGACGTATTCGTAGTCGAGGAAATGGTCCGGCGGGTTGAGATCGTCGATCGACGGCCCGGCGCCTCTCCACCTGTCGGGCTCGTAACCGAGATGAACGAGACCGGGATACGATTCGTGGAAGAACCGCGGCATTTCGGAAGGGAGGCCCCAGGTGGCTGCCTCGTTCACAATTTCGTGCCCCTTCCGTCCCCAGGCGGAGGCGGGGATCGCGATGATGACCGACATCAGGGCGACGAGCGGCAGCGCGATCAATCGTTTCATGTCTCCGATTCTCTGCCGTTGAGCAAGGGCGAATCAAGCTGGAATCTAACCAGGGGGCTCCGCGGTTTAGGCACGCGTCTCAACGGGACGGCATCATCGGGGCGTAGCTCAGCCTGGCAGAGCGCACGGTTCGGGTCCGTGAGGTCGGAGGTTCAAATCCTCTCGCCCCGACCAATCACCCGCATCCTCAGAAGAGATACCCTTCTCTCGCTTTGACGTTGAACTCCGGATTCCTCAGCTTCACTTCGATCTCCTGGTACCCGTGCTCTCCGCTCGGTTTGGACGTTCGGTAGGTCAGAAGGTAATAACCGTTGTTCTCGTTCTCGATTCGCCGCAGCGGGGACGTGAATGAGACCGCTCGCCGATAGTATTCACCACCTGTTTCCGACGCCAGCCGCGACAGGTATTGCTCGATCGCGCTCCACGCCGGCTCTTCGAGCAGACTCAGAATATAGACGCTGGTGTGTGCCTGGTTCAGGGTCCGGACCATCGGGTCGAACCAGATGTCGTCGTTCCGGGCGGCCGACCCGAATCCCGAGGCTTCGCCGAAGCCGGGCGTGAAGAGAATCATCACCTTCCGTCCGTCCGTCGCACCGATTGCTTCTCCGAGTACCCGGATTGCGTCGTAGATCCGCCCGGTATGGCCCATCACCTCACCGGCGTCGAGCTCCGACAGAATCGGCCCGGTCGCCTTTGCGGGGTCGATGCCGTTGCCGAACTGAACCGCTTCGTCGATCGCCTCCATCACGGCGGCGTGGTCACTGGAAAAGTCGGAATAGATCTCCAGTCTCGCACGATGAGCAGCAACTGCCACACGATCCCCCTCGGCCAGCTCCTTCTCCACGAATTCGCGGGCCTGCTTCCCCGCCCGCCAGAGCCGGCTTCGGCTCGATTCGCCTATGACCTCGGCTTTGTCGAAAAAGAGAACGAAGTTTCGGGGCTCTTCCGTTCGCACCGCAGAAAAGGGAGCCTGGCTCTCGGGCTGGTCGAGCAGCCGGCGATTCGTGTAGTACTCGACCGACTCGATTCTCTGCTCGACACCGTTCTCGAAAACCTCGAAGTCTTCCGCTCCGAGCCCGAGAATCTGCTCTCCGCGGCTGTTCGTGACGATTGCATCGACGAGAACGATCTCGACATCGACCGTCTCCTCGAAACGCTCTTCTTCCTGGGCTTGAAGCGGAACTGCAAGGAAGAGTGTGACCGCGGCAAGAAATAATCTCATGATGCCTCCTGTCAGGAAGCAACGCGAGCGAGCTACCAGTTGCTCCATCTTTCGTTACGGGCACGCAACATCACGCCTTCGACTCGTCCTCTCCGGGCGGAGTGCCTGGTTGGACGCCGTCGAACGCGTCGAGGTCGAGGCGAAGCCCTTTCCGCACCGGCTTTCGGCTTCCCGGGTACCCGCTGGTGCGACCTCCCGACTCTCGCGCCGTACCGTGGCCCCGGCGACCTCCATCCCAAAATCCGCGATTGGCGTTTTCTCTCGGATTCGCAGGCATGATCAGTCGGCTCCCTTCACGAAGCTCTCAAATCGCGATGATGTTGAATCCACAATCGACATGCAGCACCTCTCCCGTGACACCGCTACCCAAACCGGATGCCAGAAAGAGCGCGGCATTCGCGACTTCTTCGACTTCGATGTTTCTTCTCAACGGAGCCTGCTCGGCGTGATGGGCAAGCATCTTCGTGAAACCCCGGATACCCCCCCGGGCCGCGAGTGTGTTCACCGGCCCCGCTGAAATCGCGTTGACCCTGATCCCCTTCTCACCGAGATCCGAGGCGAGATATCGGACGCAGGCTTCGAGCGATGCCTTGGCAACACCCATCAGGTTGTAGCCGCGCGCGACTTTCTCCGCCCCGTAGTAGGTCATTGTGAGCACCGAGCCGTTGTCGCTCTTCTCGAGAAGAGGCATCGCCCCCCGCGCCAGCGCCACGAGCGAATAGGCCGAGATGTTCTGTGCCTCGAGAAACCCTTCCCTCGAAGAGTACACGAGACCCTTCTCGAGCTCTTCCTTTTTCGCGAAAGCCACCGAATGGAGAAGCATGTCGAGCGAACCGAAATCCGACCCGAGCTGATCGAACACCCTCTCGATCTCGTCGTCGGACGTGACGTCGCACGGGTAAACCGGTGACTCGCCGGGCAGCTCGGTGACCAGCTTCTCCACGGATTCGCGCAAACGGTCTCCCTGGTATGTGAACGCCAGCTGCATCCCGGCATCCGAAAGCGCCTTTGCGCAGGCCCAGGCGATCGAGCGCTTGTTCGCAACTCCGAAAATGACTCCTTTCCGCCCTTCGAGAAGCTTCACTTTTCCTCCCCCCGATCAGTCCTGTGCCTGGCAACCTCGGCGTCCATCCTTCCGAGCAGTCCCAGAAGCAGCATTCGATAGTCGGCAGCCAATGAGTAAAAAGGGTGGCCGAACGTCGCTGGCCTGTTCCCCTCGACGAAGAAATGACCATACCAGGCGAGCCCATAGCCGACGAGAGGAGCCAGCAGCAGATACCAGGGATTCAAGACGATCGCCATCACGACGAACACGATCGCTGCAATCGATCCCGCACCATGCAGGAACCGCGTACCCCGTTTGTTGTGAGCTTTCACGTAGTACGGCCAGAATTCATGAAACGTCATTCGGTCCTTCTGCTCCATCTCATTGCTCCGGTAGTTCCTGGACCATCAGAATCATCGTCGTATCCCTCACTTCTCCGGAAATGAAGTCGTACCAGGGCCTCTGGAGACTCACGCGCGGGAACAGATCGATGCCGTCGACGTGAGCTCCGGCGAAATCACCCGACACGTCCGAGATATCGGAGTCGTAGCCGAGCTGCTCGATGATCGGCACGATCGCCCGTGTGGCTTCAGCGAGATCGCCCCTGGTCAGGTACGCGTGAGGAGGATAGGGGCTGAAGTCGTTCACCGCATTCGGATGAACCCGCTCGTATCCGTAGATCTTTGCGTAGAAACCCGCAACCGTCTCCACCGGATCATTGCTTTCGTAAAACGCCATCGGCGGAATCGTCTTTGAACGGGGATTGAGGATCGAATGGCTTCGCCGATAGGCCTCCGTATGCTCCTCGAGGAAGCTCGAGCCCGGATAGACCTGAAAATCCATCGAGCGCGTCCTCACCTCGCTCGATTCGTATTCGTCGAGAGCCTCTCCCTTCGGCTCACGACAGCCGGCAAATGACAGGAGCAGCGGGACCGCGAGGAGTAGGCAGAACGACCGCAGATGTCGGCGAGAGCTCAATTCGCGGAGTCTCCTTCACCCTTTGTCGTGAGCCCGAGATAGTCGGCGGGCGTCAGGCCGACAGTCGCTTCGAACTGAGCGCTGTAAGACCGAACCGCCCCTACAGTTTCGTCGAGAAACAGACGCTCGATCCTGAACAACGGCACGAACATCGTGGCCAGCCCGAGTGTCGGCTCGGCGTCCTTCCTCGCGAGTTGCCGCACCCAGTCGTCGAAGCTTTCGAGATTGATTCCAGTAAAGGTCACGCCCACCTGCGACAGACCGACGACGGTGCCCCAGAACTTCTCTTTCGGGTTGACCAGGTGAAGGATGACGAGCGATCCGCCTGGAAATCCTTCAATCATCTTCGACCCTCTCGGAGAGCTCGATCAACACTCCCCTGCCTGCCGACGGATGGAGGAATGCCACGCGACATCCATGCGCCCCTTCGAACGGCTGTTCGTTGACGAGCCGATAGCCTTTCGCCTTCAGCTTCTCGAGCTCGAGCTCGATGTCGGCGACGCGAAAGCAGAGATGATGGATACCTTCTCCACGCTTCTCGATGAACCGCGCGACTGCCGACCCCGGATCAGTCGCCTCGAGAAGCTCGAGGCGCGAGTCGCCGGCAGGTATGAATGCCGTCCGGACCCGTTGGCTCTCGACCGTCTCGACGTGATCAACCTCCAGGCCGAGGTCACGGTAGATCCGAGCCGCTTCATCGAGGTTCATCACCGCAATGCCGATGTGATCGAGTCTCGTACCTTCCACGAGATCAGTTTTATCACACGACCCCATAGGCGAGCATCGCATCCGCTACCTTGACGAACCCTCCGATGTTGGCACCTTTGACGTAGTCGGTCGTTTCGCCGTTCGCGCCATACAGGACGCACTGCTCGTGGATCCGGACCATGATGCGCTGAAGCCGCTCATCCACCTCTTCCCGCGACCATTTGAGACGGATCGCGTTCTGCGTCATCTCGAGGCCCGAGATCGCGACTCCTCCCGCATTCGCCGCCTTCGAGGGGGCATACAGCACTTTCGCCGCCTCGAATATCTTCGCCCCCGCCATTGTCGTCGGCATGTTCGCTCCCTCGGCGACCAGCCGGCATCCCCCCGATACGAGAGCTCTGGCGTCCTCCTCTTCAATCTCATTCTGAGTCGCACAGGGAAACGCGAGGTCACAATCGACTATCCAGGGCTTCTTCCCTTCGTGATACTCGAGACCGTATTCCGATGCGAATGTTGCGAGCGACCCCCTCCTGTCCGTCTTGAGCGTGATGACGAAGCTCAACTTCTCTTCGTCGATGCCGTTTGGGTCGTAGACGAATCCGTGGCGATCGGAAATTGTGATGACTCTGGCCCCCAGCTCGATCAGCTTCGCGGCAGCGTACTGCGCCACGTTTCCCGAACCCGAAATCACACAGCGCTTTCCTTCCAGCCCCTCACCGACTCGACCGAGCATCTCTCTGGCGAAATAGATACATCCGTAGCCGGTGGCCTCGGTGCGAATCAGACTTCCTCCCCACTCGATCCCTTTTCCAGTCATCGCACCGGTGAATTTGTTCGTCAGCCGCTTGAACTGACCAAAGAGGAATCCGATCTCTCTCCCTCCCACACCGATGTCACCTGCCGGCACATCGGTGTCTTCCCCGATATGACGATAAAGCTCCGTCATGAAAGACTGACAGAACCGCATGACTTCCCGGTCGGACTTCCCCTTCGGATTGAAATCAGACCCTCCCTTGGCTCCCCCCATCGGAAGCGTCGTGAGGCTGTTCTTGAAGACCTGTTCGAACCCGAGGAACTTGAAGATGCTCAGATTGACTTCCTTGTCGAACCGGAGACCCCCCTTGTACGGGCCCAGCGAGTTGTTGAACTGGATTCGATACCCCCGGTTCGCCCGGACGTTCCCCTCGTCATCTTCCCAGCTGACTCGAAAAATGACGACTCGATCTGCCTCGGTCATTCTTTCGAGAATCCCGTCCCGCTGGTATCTGGGATTCTCGTTGATGAATGGAATGACCTTCGACGCCACCTCCAGTACGGCCTGATGAAACTCGCTCTCGCCCGGATTCCGCCTCTTCAGACCTTTCATGAATCTGTCGAGATCCATCGTCATCGCTCGCCCCTTTCACAACGCACTCCCTCGCGTGCCCGGTCCCCGAACGGGGTCTCGATCTGCAGATGATAACCCGGATGATTCGTGAGATGTCGTCGCGAGAAGGTGGAAAGTGGCGTGGATACGAGGCGCGCGACGAGCTCGGCGACGCAGGCATACTTGCGGTATGTCGAGGGAGCCGAATCGAGCGCAATGCTGTAGCCGCGCTGCTTTCCGCCTCCGCAGTAGACGTCTCATGAATCATCCGGGTCAAACCCGCACCAGGGGTCTGGCACGATCCCGGCGTAAGTTCTCTCCGACGAGGGGAGGCTCTATGCCAAGCGTGACCGTATACGGGACCGGATGGTGCCCGGACGTGCGACTCGCCCGTCGCACTCTCGACGAAGCCGGTATTTCGTACGACTACATAGACATCGATGCGGACGGCGACGCGGAAAACCGCGTACTCCGGTGGAACGCTGGCCGGCGACGCGTCCCGACGATCGTGGTTCAGAGCTCCGAGGGACAGCAGGTGCTGTCGAATCCGCCGCGCGAGGAGCTCGCGGCCCTGGTCAACTCGCTCGGGAACGGTGAAAAGGCGGCGGTCAAATGAGAGCAGAATGGAACGGCGTCGTCCTGGCTGACAGCGAAGATACCATCGTCGTCGAAGGGAACCACTACTTTCCTCCCAATTCGCTCAACAGGGAGTACCTCCGGGAGAGCGCCACGCGAACCCATTGCCCATGGAAAGGTGAGGCGAGCTATTACGACATCGTCGCAGGCGATGACACGAATCCGGATGCGGCATGGTATTACCCCGATCCGAGCGAGGCAGCCGAAGAGATCCGGGACCGCGTTGCATTCCGGAAAGGCGTCCGGGTCGAGTAACCGGATGATGGCGCACTGTTTGCTGCCCTGAAGAATTGGGAGGGATGACATGAACTACAAGACGATTTCTTCACTCTTTCTGGTGCTCATCTTCGTTGCGGTTCCCGCGAGCGCTCAGGAGGATTGGATCTTCGGCGTCCGGACCGGGTTCTACATCGATCAGGGTGACGCGTTCCTCGGCGTGGAAGGGCTGACTCCGATTTCGCGCTCGCTCGTATTCAATCCCAACATCGAATGGGTCTTCGCCCAGGGTGGTGACTTCGGCACGATCAACGCCGACGTGACCTACGACCTCGGGAACGACGGAGAGAAGTTCTGGTGGGTCGGCGTCGGAATCGCGGGCGTTTATGACAATCTCAACGACAGCGAGTTCAGCGTCGGGGGTAACATCCTCGGTGGAATCAGCTGGCGAATCAATACCTGGGAACCTTACGCTCAGGTCAAGGTGCTCATCAGCGATGCCAAGGACGACGTGGTCGCCGCGGTCGGCCTCCGATTCTGATTTCCAATTTACACCGGGACTGATCCTTACGCTAGAAGCCGTAGACTCAGTCTCGCCACCTGATCTGGGATCAGACTGATTCTGCCGTTGCAGCCAAACCCCACCGTTCAGGGATTCCCGACCGTCTACGTCAAACCGCGAGCCCCGGTACAATACGGTCGGAGATCAAACGTGCAGGATCTGTTGTTCATCGTCCCGACCTTCAACGAAGAGGAAGCGATCCACGGTGTCGTGGCCGACCTGCGCGAGCACTACCCCGAGGCGGTGGTTCTGGTCATCAACGATGGGTCGACCGACGGAACCGCCACCGCCGCCCGGAAAGCGGGCGCGATCGTGGTCGATCTTCCATACAACCTAGGGATCGGCTCGGCCGTTCAGACGGGATTCATCTTTGGTGCGAGGATGGGGTGCTCGATCGCAGTGCAGTTCGACGGCGATCGCCAGCACGTCGTCGAGGAGGTCGAAAAACTGCTCCGTCCGCTGCGTGAGAACATGGCGGATGTGGTGATCGGGTCTCGATTCGTCGAAAACCGAGGATACCGCGGACCGATTCTCCGCCGGATCGGAATATCGATCTTTTCTCTGGTGAATTCACTGCTGACGCGACAGCCGGTCACCGACAGCACGTCGGGATTCCGCGGATACAACCGCCGGGCGATCGAGCTCCTGGCGAAGAACTATCCCCACGATTACCCCGAGCCTGAATCGATCATCACGCTCGCCCGCCACAAATTGCGAATCGTCGAAGTGCCGGTCGACATGCGACCGCGCCAGGGGGGGCGATCCTCCATCACGCTCTTCAGGTCGGTCTATTACGCATTGAAAGTCATGCTCGCAGTCGTCATCGGTGCGACGCGCCGGAGAGAGGAGAAGCTTCTTCCATGAGCACAGTCGAGGTCTTCAGCATCGTCGGCAGCCTGATCGTTCTCACGATGGTGACCCAGTTGATCCGCAGACGGCGCCTGAGAGAAGAATATGCGATCCTCTGGTTCATCTCGAGCGTATTTCTGATCGTGCTCTCCCTCCGCCGCGACTTCCTCGAGCAGGCGGCCGCACTTCTCGGCATCGCGTACCCTCCGTCTCTTCTCCTGCTCGGCGGCCTGATTCTCGGGTTTCTCCTTTCGATGCACTTCTCGATTGCACTCACGCGGCTGTCCGAACAGAACAAGATTCTCGCCCAGGAGCTCGCGCTGCTGAGACTCGACCTGAAACTAAACGGCGTACCCCTCCCGGAGTCTGACGGTTCAGCCGTTCTCGAGGGGCAGTCCTGAGAGAGGAACCCATCGGGGCCGCAGCAATCTCATCGAGAGACGGCCATCGATGAAACGTCTCGCAGCCGTTCCGATCTACAACGGAGAGCGCTTCCTCGATCGTACTCTCCGCTCCCTTCTGGAGCAGAGTGTTCCTCCCGACGAGATCATATGCCTCGATGACGGCTCGACGGACCGATCCACTTCGATCGTCACCCTTCTCGATGATCCATCCATACGGCTCATCCGAAACCCGCGGCGACTCGGCCTCGCCGGGAACTGGAACCGCGCGCTGGAGCTCGCTGAAGACTTCGATTTCCTGACGATTGCCCACCAGGACGATATTTACGAGAGGGACTACCTCGAGAAGGTGACCGGCGCTCTCTCGACTCATCCGTCCGCCTTCATCGCCCACACGAAAGCGACCGTCATCGACGAGGCGGATCGCGTCGTAACGCTTTCAGCCACGCGCTACAAGGACAAGTTCTGGCCGCACGAACCTCTGGTGGAGCGTGGCGTCGATGAGGAGCTCCGTCTCCTCATCCGCGGTGACTACATCTTCTGCCCCTCGGTGACGTTCCGTACTTCAGCCCTCACCACCATCGGAACGTTCGACGAACGATTCGAGTTCGTGCCGGACTGGGACTTCTGGCTCCGAGGGCTGTTCGAAGGATTCACGATCGTGGGAGTGAACGAGAGGCTCATTCGATACCGGAGCCATCCCCAATCGGCGACGAAGCTTGCGGAGAAAACACTTCGCAGATATCAGGAAGAGATTGACATCGTGGAGCACTACGCGCGAACTGCTTCCTCGAGAGGGATGGCGATCAGGGCCGATCACACGCCAGCAGAGAATACACTTGCCGGCGGTGTCATGGGTCTGCTGCTCTCCGGTGACCGGGCTGAAGCAAAGAGGGTAATGCGATTCGGGACCGAGAATATCCCCGGTTTCCGCCAGCGATTCCCCGGACTGGTCCTGGCTCTCGCCATCCCTTTCGGCCGGCTCGGAGGCTGGATTCTCCATGCCGGCATGAACCTCTATCTGCTCGTTGCCCGTCACCCTCGCTGACGGCGCAGCTGTGATCGAATGCGGGCGGGCCGTTCGTCGCGGAAGCTTTTCAGCACAGAGCGAGCCTATAACCCCATCATTTCGACGAGCGCCTGGCCGCCTCCCTCGATTCCGGCAGATGAATCGCGCGAGGAGAAATCTCCCGGGCCGTGCGCAATCTCCGCTTTTCGCCATCACCCGGTAGTGCGCGGCTCATCTTCCTTCCGTCACCGGACGGGCCGGAGCAGGAAAATCTCTCCGTTTCCGAAAGCTCCGACAGGTTCCAGTACATCGGCCAGTTGCGATTTCGCCTGATAAGGACAGCGCTCCTCGAAACCATAGACGATCACGTAATCGATCGGGAGATGCTCGATCATCATGCGCGTCCTCTCCGGCGGATCGTCGCAGGTCATCCAGTGGAAGTTCGCATCCATGAAGACGGAAAGATTCTGTGCATGCGTCGTGAGGAGCGTCGGTCTCTCGCCGTGGTTCCGATCGAGCCATCGCATCATCTCGATCTCCGCCGGTGCCGGGGTGAACCTCTGCGGCCGGCTGATCTGGTTCGCGAGCGCCCCCAGACCGAGAGCGACGCTCCAGACGATCAGCAGCACCGTTCCCCAGCGAACCCATCCCTCCCTCCGCTCCGAAAGGAGGTAGATCGTCGAAGGCAGAAGCAGGAAGATGTACGGCAGGCCGTGCCTCCAGCCAAACAGCCACGGAAGAAAGAACTGCTGGTGAAAGAGGTTCAGGACTCCGAAGAACGCGATCCCGGCAAGGATGGTCGCAACTGCAACCGAGGGTGCCGGGGGACGCGGTCTGAATCTTTTTCTCGCGGCCACGATCAATAGACTGACCAGGGCAAGAACCGGCAGATACGCTGCCGGACCGAAAAGATACACGTACGACAGCGTGGAGAACGGATCGAGACTGACCGCCAGCCCGATCAGTCTCTCGACCACCCAATCCCACCATGACTCCGTGGCGACCCACATCCGGAAGCCGGGCACGTCGGCTCGCTGGGTCGGGGCGGTGTAGACGAAAAAGTACCATCCAGTCAGGATCACGAGCACGGGTGCGACCGTCCCGATCAACAGTTTCGTCGGGCGTCTCTGAACGATCACTCCCCATGACGCCGCCAGCCCCAGCCCCCCCGCCAGGAGGATCATCTGCGTCCTGGTCAGGAACGCCAGCCCGGCCAAGAGGCCGGCTGCCAGAGACCAGGCCAGCCCCCCACTTCTCGATGCCCGATCAAACGCCAGCAGCGCGCCGAACGCGAATGCGAACGCGAGCCCCTCGGTGTAGGGGTGTGAGGTCGCGAAAAAGAACGTCTGATTGGTCGCAAACAACGCGACGAGGAGATGGCCGGCGTCAATCGGCGTTCTCTGAATCGCACTCACGATTCCCATCGATCGGGAGATCGCCGCCGCCAGAAAGTACAGCAGGACGAGATCGAGAATGTAGAGGATCTTCGGGAGCAGGAGCGCTGCCGGCATCACTCCGATGACCCGACCAGTCATCCCGAGAACGTAAGGCCACGCAGGGTACACCGTGGAAGATGCCTGAGGGAGGGGGTCGAGCGCCTGGTGGTAGAGCGAGACACTCGTGACCAGACCCTGGCCGGAAGCCACGTTTCCCGCAACCTGAAAGTAGTAGGCTGCATCCAATCCGAAATTTCTCGCGCCCGGAGTAAACGAAATTTTGATCAGGGCTAAGGGCAACAGAAGCAGGGCCAGCATGATCAGACGGACGTGGAGGCGATCGAAGCGCCGTTTTGGGCTGTCCGGAGACGGAAAGTCTCGAGGATCTTCTTCCCCTCCTCGGTCGCTCACATTCCTCTCCTGTCACCAGCAGATCGTGGCTGGCTGTTCTGGCTTTGGCGCACCAGGTCTCGCACTAGCCGTCGGGTATCGGGCAAAACGACCAACGTCGACACAACAGCCGTCCCCGCCATGATCGGCAGCCACAGAAGCGCGGATCTGAGATCCTCGATATCTGAAATCAGGGAGATTGCCCAGACGACCGAAACCGAAATGAGTAGTGGAAGAAAAAGATCGACCACGTAGTATTTCCGTCGTTCGTGCTCTAGCAGACGTCGATGCATGATACCTGCTCCCACCGAGACGTACATCGCGTTGACAATAATCCAGATGGACGCAACGCCGGCTGCCCCGTACCAGTAACCCGCCGCTATCGCCGAGGGTACGAGAAAGATCACAGCTGTGGCCGTCAGGACAAGGGGAAGCCGTGTCCATCCGGCCGCGAGCTGTAGCGCATAAGGCATGTGCGCAGTGGCAGAGAGCGCCGACCCTATGACGAGGAGGCGAGTAACGAGCGCACCATGAACGGCAATGTCCGGATTCCTCGTCCACAGCAGCAGGACCTCTTCCGCCTGGAGAACTATGATGGCCATTGCAGAAAAGACGAGCGTCGACAACAGCTGGGCGGAAGTATGATAGGTGTTCGCGAGCGTCCGACCATCTTCCCTGGCCAGCAACTCCGAGAAGCGAGGGAACATTGTGGCGAAAAAAGGAGCCGCAATGATCGCAATACCGGAGGCCACAGCGGTAGCGATCATGTAGTGGCCGAATTCCGACAGGGAGATCATTCTGCTCAGTACTATCTTGTCGACCTGCGTGAGGAGTGTTGAGAGAACGGTGATGCCGCCAACCCCGAGCGCAAATTTGCCAACTGATGACAACAGGTCGAGCCGGAAAGTCGGCTTTTCTTCAGGTCTTGGTAATGCCCGCTTCAGTGCAACTTTTGCTGCTCCGGTATGAACGACGGCAGCTATGATCTGCCATATGAAGAAGGCTTCGATCGTCGGCGATACGACCACCAGAATCAGCAAGGCTCCGACCCAGCGGAAGGTGGAGGAACCGACCAGAATCACGTTGAGAATCGTATGTCTTTGAAGCCCCAGCAGTCCTCCGGAATAAAGAGCGTAAGGAAGGTGAAGAATGAGTGCAATCCCCATGAGCCGAATCGCCTGAGCGGTGCGATCGACCGCCATCGTCGATTCGAGCCACCGAGCCGCGATCACAGGTGCCAGAAGAAAAACGGTGATGCCGCAAGTAAATGCAAGAAGCCAATAGACACGCTCGAGCGTCACCACGAGGTCCATGTGAGCCCCTCCTGGTCGTGAGTCAGGGAGCGTACGAGCAAACTCTCGGTTCAAGGCTCTGCTGAGTCCAACATCAACTAAAGATCCGACCGTCTGGAGTATCACAAAGAAACCGACGAGGCCGTATTCTTCTATTCCGAGATAGTGCACATAGAACGGTATCACCGCCAGGGCGAGAATCGCCGTCCAGACAATTCCGACCGTATTTGCCAGCAGATTTCTGCTCACATATCCAAGCACGCCTCAGCACTCCAACTTCGGGAACTCGTTGACCTCGCCTGTCTCCGTTCTGGCGCTGCCCCGTCCGCTGACGATCACGAACATTCGCTGCATCTGTATTACCAGGTATGACAGCAGCCGGGACAGGAGTCTCCAGCGAGCAGATCTGGCTACGATGCCCAACACAAAAGCACTGAAACGCGACAGGCGGAACTTCTTTCGGGACAAAACTACGTCGCGCAATTCCTCATGTCGACCAGATGGAAGCGCCTTTGTCATCAGCACGTACAACACATCTCGCTCATAGCGTTTCCAGAGACGTCTGCGAACATACAAAAGCTCAGTGTTGCCGATCGAACTAACGTTTTCCAATCGCTGGTCGAGCTCTTCGTAGGCACCCAGAACATACGAGGAGTTGAGCCCGACTTTTGCCTCCTCCTCAGTAGTCGCCCCCCCACTGAAGCTGCCGGAATGCAGTGAAAGCCGACCACAGATTTCCTCGGACACGATGAATGGATGCAGGGACGCGGCGATGATCATGTAATTGCGGTCCGAGCCCCAACGGTCGAGCACACCGACCGAGTCGAGAACTACTCGTCTGAAGAGAACTCCCGTGGTGATGAAATGCTCATCGATCATGTGAAGTACAGCATTCGAATCGGGGCGATATAACCCCCCCCTCCACGATCTGCCTTGGATTCTCTCGATTCCAAGCTGCTGATCCTGAATACTGGTGCGTCCCGCAAAAAAACCAGTACCCGGACATTTCGAGATCTCATTCACCCCGTGTTCATAAAAATGCGGAGCGAGCATGTCGTCATCGCCCAGAAGGGAGAAGTATGGCGTTTTAACGCGGCCAAGACCGAAGTTGTAATTGTTAGTGGCGCCGATATTCTTCTCATGTCGGTAATAGCGGATTCGGGGATCGCATCTCGCCATCTCACGCACCACATCTTCAGTCTCGTCACCTGACGCGTTGTCGTATACACAAATCGTCACACGCTCATAGGTTTGTGCGGCAACGCTGCGGATCGCTCGTGACAGCAAGGCGGGACGCCTGAACGTTGGAATGATCGTGGTCACTTCCGGCGCGTGGGGCCCTTGAGTCATACCGGTCCCTGATGACTTTCGCAAACGACTCGATTTTCTCCGAGAGGATGAATCGATTCGAGCACCTCGATAATGATTCGGAAACGTCCCTCTACCTTTTCAGCGAACCATGGCAAGAAGGTTGTCGGCGAAGTTCGGAGGTCCGGGAAGAAGCGCTGCCAGAGAAACGCCACCAGTGCCTTGATCTTGACGCCCACTTGCCGGCCTCCTCCAAATGCTAGCCACTCCCCAGTTCCGTACGCTACCAGCTCCCACAGTCTCAAGTGTCGCCGGTGTTCGGTCGTCTCCTCTGGAGCGACTGCTCGCTCGACAATGATTGTCACGGAAGCGTCTGGAAATGCTGAACGAATCTTACCGCACTCCCCGCAAAAATACGGATTGCATCCAATAACCCTCTGTTTCGATCCCGCGTCTCGAACAGCCATGCAAGCAGGGCGGATGTGATCCCCGGTCGAGCCTTCGTACGGCAGTTCTGTCGAACTAAAATCGATCACTCATCCGGCCCCACCATTCAGCTGTTTCACTCAGACCGAGACTGAGGCTTCGGCTGGGTTTCCACCCTACTTCATTACGCAACCTCGCTATATCGGGAACAACAATTGAGGCGCTCGTCGGAGTCTCCGGATCTTTCGCAAATTCAAGTCGAGCTGTTGGATCGATCTTATTGGCGATCGTCCTCACGAGCTCTCTGATCGTCAGAGGAATCCCAGAACCCACGTTGATGGGACCTTCAACTGTTGAACAGAGTATTTCTACAAGCGCCTCGGCGCAATCTTTTACGTAGAGATAGTCTCGGACCTGTCTACCGTGGGAACATTGAACAATCTCGGCTGAGAGAAGACTTCTGAGAACTGAGGCGACGAGGCGGTCGGGATGCTCGCCAGGGCCATAGAGATGAAACATTCTGGGCCACGCCCAGCTCATGCCTCTGATCGTCATCAAACCGTCGAGCACGTGATAGAGGCCCAGTTTGCAACTACCGTAAAACGAGTTCGGCGCCATTGGAGTTCGATATTCGTGGCAGATCCCGGAGCTCCAGTCATATTCGGCACACGTTCCGGCCACGACTATTCGCTCCCCTCCCACAGACGCAAACTCCTCGGCCAATTCGATGCTACAACTCAACCATTTCAGGTTCTCCGGCGAAGTCCAGTACAGATCATGCGTCGTATACCAAGCGAGGTGGAGAAGATGCGTCGGCTTGGTTCGTTCCAGAAGAGCGATCCGATCGGCTTGGCACAAAAGGTCGACCTGGTGCCATTCCACGTCGGCGTCGAATGCTCCGGAGCGCGTTGTCACCGCATGCACTTCCGCTCCTCGGCTCTTGAGCAGATCGAGCGTCCAACGTCCGATGAAACCATTTGCACCGGTGACCAGCGCTCTCATCCGACGAAATCCTCGAAAGACTGATCGCGCGGCGAAATAATCCTCTTCTCCGCTTCAGGCCATTCAATATCGAACGCCGGATCGTTCCAGCGGACCCCTTTCGCCGCTTCTGGAACGAAGTTCTGGGAGATCTGATAGAACACTTCAGAAGCATCTTCGAGGGTCTGAAAGCCATGGGCCACGCCCGGCGGAACCAGCAACATCTGTCGATTCTCCTGACTCAGCTCTCGCCCATACCACTGCCTGAATGTAGAAGAGGAAGGTCTCAGATCGAGTGCCACATCAAAGATCCTCCCTGCCGTACATCGGACGACTTTGGTTTCCCCGTATGGCTCATCCTGATAGTGCATTCCTCGTAACGTACCTCGCTTCTCGTTGAAGGAAATCGAGCACTGCTGGATTTCGGCTTCGATACCACGGTCCTCTAACTCCCTCCTGCTCCAGGTCCGCGCGAAGAAACCCCGCTCGTCCTGCTGTTTGATATCGAGCTCGATGACATAAAGTCCCGGGACCTCGGTTTCGATGAGCTTCACTCCAGCACCTCTACTTCGGGAATCGGCAGAATGAACTTCCCTCCCCACTCGCGAATGAATGACATCTGCTCCATGATCTCGTCCTTGAGATTCCACGGAAGAATCAGAAGATACCCCGGCCTGGTCTCGCGGATTCTGTCCGGATGCTCGACCGGAATCCGACTTCCCGGAAGGTATCGCCCCTGTTTGTGAGGATTCCGGTCCACTGTGAAGTCAATGAAATCAGTGCGTATTCCGCAATAATTCAGGAGAGTGTTCGCCTTTGCGGGAGCGCCATACCCCACAATTGATGAACCGGACTCCTTGATCCTGATCAATTCGCTCAGTAGTCGGCGCTTGAGTGCTCTGACGCGAATCCCGAAGTCTGAGTATCCCTCGACAACACCAAGCCCGGCGGTCAGCTCTTCGTTCTTCAGCATCATTACAGAGTCACGGATCTCGACCGAACTATCGCTCCTCACGCAGAACACTCTCAGCGAGCCGCCATGAGTTGAGATCCGGTCCACGTCGAAGACTTCGAGACCATGAGCTGCAAAGACCTGTTCCACCACAAGAAAGGAGAAGTAAGAGAAATGCTCATGATAGATAGTATCGAACTGGTTCATGCGAATCAGCGACAGGAGATGAGGAAACTCCATCACCAGGATGCCCTGCGGTTTAAGAATCTCCCTCAAACCCTCAACGAAATCATTGAGAGCAGGAACATGGGCGAGAACATTGTTTCCAACTACGAGATCGGCTGCCCCCCACTTTTCTGCCAACTCAGAGGCCACCTTGCTCCCGAAGAATACCTCGATCGTCGGGACGCCTTGAGCTCTGGCCGCTTCCGCGACGTTCGCGGCCGGCTCGATGCCGACCACCGGAATGCCTTTTGCGACGAAATTTCTCAGCAGGTAGCCGTCATTGCTGGCGATTTCGATGACCTGACTCTGGGGTCCAAGACCGAATTTCTCGATCGATTCCTCCGCAAAAACCTTCGCATGATCAAGCCAGGTGTCGGAATAGGAGGAGTAGTAGGCGTAGTCGCTGAAGATCTCAACCGGTGACACCGCCTCCGGCAACTGAACCAGTAGACAGTGATCGCAGACGTATGCCACGAGTGGAAAGTGCGACTCGGCTTGCCCCAGCATCGACTCTTCGAGGAATGCGTTCGAGAGAGGCGAAGAGCCGAGGTCCACAAAGACGGTAGTCAGCCTCGCCGCACAGAATCTGCAGTTCAGCATGAACACTCTTCCTCGAATCGCTGAATGTCGCTCGACACCAGATCGTAGGCGGGCATTCCCGAGTGGAAGCTCCGGTACCACTCTGCGACGCATTCGATCGTCCGCTCCAAATTCAGGTGCGGACGCCACCCGAGGTAATTCCGTGCCCTGGAGCTGTCGAGCCGTAATGTGGAAGCTTCTGCAGGATGCTCTCCCTCGTCGTGCTCCACTTCGTCGATACCCCAATGTTTCATGAACTGGCGGGCGAGAAGTACAACCGAAGTATGGGACTCCGAATCAGGTCCGAAATTCCACTCGCTCGGAAGATCAGAGTGCCCTTCATACAGCGCCTCAGCAAGGAGGAGGTAACCATGCAGAGGATCGAGAACATGTTGCCACGGTCGGATGGAAAATGGATTTCTCAGGCGGACCAGGTCTCTTTGTTTCAGCGATCTCGCCAGGTCAGGCACTAGACGATCCTCCGCCCAGTCACCTCCTCCGATCACATTGCCGGCACGCGCTGTTGCCACTCTCGCGGCTCCCTGCTGGTGGTAAAACGATCGCCTGTAGGCGGAGACAACCAACTCCGCACATGCCTTACTGGAGGAATAGGGATCGTGCCCACCCAGGACATCGTCCTCGCGGTATCCCCACAGCCAGTTCCGATTCTCGTAGACCTTGTCGCTCGTGACCACGAGAATAACCCTCACCCCAGGAGTTTCCCGAGCTGCTTCCAACACGTGAGCGGTACCCATCACGTTCGTCGTGAACGTCAGAACAGGTGCGTCATAAGACCTACGAACGATCGACTGCGCAGCGAGATGAAAGACAATCTCGGGTCGCGAAGAGTTGAGCTGCTTCCTCAGCTCCTCGAGATTTCGAACATCTCCGATTACCGAATTCATGATGTTCGACACCCGGGCTTCCTCGAACAGGCTCGGCTGTGAGGGAGGTTCGAGCGCATAACCGGTGACATCGGCTCCCAGACGGGACAGCCAGATCGAGAGCCAGCTACCTTTGAAACCGCTGTGTCCCGTGATCAGGACCCTCTTTCCTGACCAGAAGCCCTCCCTCACGTCCACACCTTCCAGGGCGCTCTATCTTCTTTCCACATCTGCTCGAGCAGACGCTTTTCGCGCAATGTGTCCATCGGCTGCCAAAATCCCTGATGCCGATAGACACTGAGCTCGCCCTCTCTGGCCAAGCTCTCCAGCGGCTCCCGTTCCCACATGACTGCATCTCCGCTGATCAACTCGAACACGGATGGTTCGAGAACAAAGAATCCGCCGCTGATCCAACCTTCGTCCGTCTGCGGTTTCTCGAGAAAAGCAGTCGCACGATCGCCGTCAAGCTTCAGAGTTCCAAAGCGGCCCGGCGGTCGAACCGCTGTGACCGTCGCCTTTGCTCCCATCTGGCGGTGAAAGTCCACCAGCGCGGAGAGGTCGATGTCGGCGACACCGTCGCCATACGTGAGACAGAAGCTGCCGTTGTCCAGGTAACTGCGGACTCGGGCCAGTCGCCCGCCAGTCATCGTGTCCGAACCCGTATCCACCAACGCGATTTTCCATGGTTCTACCTTCTGGTGATGGACGATCATGTCGTTCTTCGTCAGATCGAGGGTCACGTCGGACATGTGCAGTAAATAGTTCGCAAAGTACTCCTTGATGACGTAGCCCTTGTACCCGAGGCAGATCACAAACTCGGTGAAACCGTGATAGGAATACAGTTTCATGATGTGCCAGAGCACAGGAAGTCCACCAATTCGGATCATCGGCTTCGGAGTCACCTCCGTCTCTTCCGATAGACGTGTTCCGTATCCACCTGCGAGAATGACGACCTTCATCGGACCCTCTCATGAACCATCAGACCAGATGCGTAGGTTAACATCTCTTCACCCCCTCACGATGGCTCGAGACCGACGATCGAAACTGATACGATGCACTGCGGGTCGTGCCTTCGACGTCATCGTCGATCTCGGGGCTGAATCGCCAGGTTTCTTCGCTGCTACGGGGTCGAATTGAGCGCGGTCAAAGGGGTCGCGATGTACGTTACCGAACGGTTCGCTCACGGTTTCCAGACACTGGAAGACGATACCGAACTGTTTTATCAGATGAGTCAGTTCCACCATCCGGAATCGGCCAGAGGTTTTCGGTGGGACGATCCAGCCCAGGGAGTCGCCTGGCCCCGGATCGACGCACGCACGATCTCGGCGGCGGATCACGCGTTACCCCCTCTCGTGCCTTCGGAGCTCGCTGGCCAGTTTCCCCCGGAGTAATCAAGGGAGGTCCTTTGTCTATCGAAGACCCGCTCGATCCCCAGAGGATTCACGAAATGGCTTCCAGCCAGGAGGTGCGAGATATCGCCGCCCAGTTCATCAATCGGACTGCGCCTTACAAGTACGTCTACAACTTCAAGTGGCTCGGACGCCCCGTGATTCAGTTCCCGCAGGATCTGATCGCCATTCAGGAGATCGTCTGGAACGTGCAGCCCGCATTCATCATCGAGACCGGCGTCGCCCACGGCGGCTCGCTCGTGTTCCACGCGTCTATCCTGGAGCTGATCGGGAAAGGTCGGGTGATCGGGATCGAAGTCGAACTGCGGGAGCACAACCGGCTCGCTTTGGACGCACATCCCCTGGGGCACCGCGTCGAACTGGTGGAAGGATCCTCGCTCGACGCCAATGTCGTGAGAGAGGTCTCCCGGTTGGTCGGGGGGGAGGGGCCGGTTCTGGTGATTCTCGATTCCAATCACACGCATGAACACGTTCTCGAGGAGCTGAGGGTATATTCGCGGTTCGTCACCCGTGGGAGTTATCTCATCGTCCTCGACACCATCGTCGAGATGATGCCGGAGGACGCTTTTCCGGACCGCCCGTGGTCCCGAGGTAACAACCCTTACACAGCGGTTCAGCAGTTCCTCGGCGAAACTCCCCGATTTGAGGTGGACCCGCTCTATCCGGAGAAGCTCCTGATCACATCTGCTCCCGGTGGCTATCTCCTCTGCGTCGAGGAGCAGGAGTGAAGCGCATCCCCTTTGCCGCCCCCTGGATCACCGAGATCGAGGTCGAAGCCGTCTCCGAGGCTGCGAGGAGTAAGGATGGTACGAAGGAGCCGGTAGGTTCAGCCGGGACTTCGAGGAAGCTTTCGGCAAACAGGATCGTGGCGCGAATGAGTGACCCGGCAACTGGAAATCGTCCGTATCTTCCATGATTCCGAAAGTCTCTGCTATCGTCGTGAACTTCAACGGCCGCGAATTCGTTGGTCAGGCGATCGAGTCCCTGATGAGTCAGTCGCAGCCAGTTGATGAGATCATCGTGGTCGACAACGCCTCGACAGATGGAACGATCCCATACCTCGAGCGCAACTTTCCCACGATCGTGGTGATCGAGCTGGAGGAGAACCTCGGATTCACCGGAGGTTGCAACGCGGGGTTCCGGCAGGCGCGCGGTGATTTCATCGCCCTGCTCAACAGCGATGCGCGCGCCGATGTTGACTGGATCCGAATCCTCTGCGACGTGATGGCGGCGAACGATGAGATTGCCTCTGCCCAGGGAAAGATTTACGTGTCTGGCGCAGAACCGGTCATTGATCAGGCAGGCGCCGTGTTCAACCAGCTCGGGAACTACTGGGGAAGGGGCCACCTGGAGCCGGACGTCGGCCAATTCGACTCGGAGGCCGAGGTCCCAGGACTGACCGCGTGTGCGACACTGATCCGCCGCACTGCGGTGGACGGGGAGGATCTTTTCGATCCGGACATCTTCATGTACGGCGAAGAACTCGATCTTACGATCCGCTTGCGCCTCCGGAACCACCGGATCGCATACGTTCCGGATGCAGTCGTGCATCATGCTGGAAAGCAGTCCCTGAGACGATCGGTCGAGGACGCGAACCTCTTCCAGCAATACCATTCGAACCGCAACCGGTTGAAGATTCTGTTCCGATGGTACCCGGTTCGGACCCTTCTCCGGCACGCTCATCTGCTCGCGCTCGGACTGGTTTACTGGAACCTACACTTTTTTCGCCGCCAGGGAGCCCGCTTCGCAGCGCGGGCGGCCGCGGATCAGATCCGGTACGCAACGAGGGGGATTCGCCAGCGCGATCGGGAGCTGGTTCGTCGTTCCGAACGCTGGATGCGATGGATGGAGAATCAGCCGCTACAGGAGGTTCTCAGACAGAAAGAGCGCATGCGCCATTTCGATCAGAAGGCGCCGTAGCCTGGCCGGGTCGGAGGTGATCGGGGGGCAGGATCGAAAGCAGTAATGCCGTGAGGAGCCCGCATGTAGCTGGATCCTCGTGGGAGAGGCGGTAAAAAGAAAAAGGCCCTCGGAATCTCTCCGAGGGCCTTTCATAAATCCCGGCGACGACCTACTTTCCCACGCAGTTGCCCACGAAGTATCATCGGCCCGAAGGAGCTTAACTGCCGTGTTCGGAATGGGAACGGGTGTTTCCTCCTCGGTACGATCACCGGAAAACTTTATATTTTGTACAGTACTGAAATACGGGTTATCTGCGCAGCTCAAAAGACAGACAGCATCAATTCAAGGCACTATGGTCAAGCCAAACGACCGATTAGTACGGGTCAGCTGAGAACCTCACAGTTCTTACACATCCCGCCTATCAACGTGGTAATCTCCCACGGGTCTTCAGGGAAATCTCATCTTGGGGTGGGCTTCCCGCTTATATGCTTTCAGCGGTTATCCTTTCCCGACATAGCTACCCAGCGCTGCCGCTGGCGCGACAACTGGTACACCAGAGGTCAGTGCATCCCGGTCCTCTCGTACTAGGGATACATCCCCTCAAATTTCCTGCGCCCACAACGGATAGGGACCGAACTGTCTCGCGACGTTCTAAACCCAGCTCACGTACCGCTTTAATTGGCGAACAGCCAAACCCTTGGGACCTGCTCCAGCCCCAGGATGCGATGAGCCGACATCGAGGTGCCAAACCCTGACGTCGATGTGGACTCTTGGTCAGGATCAGCCTGTTATCCCCGGCGTACCTTTTATCCTTTGAGCGATGGCCCTTCCACGAGGGACCACCGGATCACTATGACCGACTTTCGTCTCTGCTCGACTTGTCAGTCTCGCAGTCAGGCGGGCTTATGCCATTGCACTCTAACAGACGGTTTCCGACCGTCCTGAGCCCACCATCGCGCGCCTCCGTTACTCTTTAGGAGGCGACCGCCCCAGTCAAACTACCCGCCACAGAGGGTCCCAGCACCGGCTAACGGTGCGTGGTTAGACATTAGAAAACAACAGGGTGGTATTTCACCTTTGGCTCCACGACAGCTGGCGCCGTCGCTTCATAGCCTCCCACCTATGCTACACAGTTATTTTCCAATGCCACTCTGAAGCTGCAGTAAAGGTGCACGGGGTCTTTCCGTCTAACCGCGGGTACTCCGCATCTTCACGGAGAATTCAATTTCGCTGAGCATGTACTGGAGACAGTGGGGAAGTCGTTACGCCATTCGTGCAGGTCGGAACTTACCCGACAAGGAATTTCGCTACCTTAGGACCGTTATAGTTACGGCCGCCGTTTACTGGGGCTTCAATTCGGAGCTTGCACCCCTCCTCTTAACCTTCCAGCACCGGGCA
>JAHWKK010000026.1 GCA_019347945.1 Acidobacteriota bacterium
CCGCTCCACGCACACTGGCACACCCGTGACGCGGCCCCTCCCCTCCCCGCGAAGCAGTCGCAACGCAACCTCCGTCCGCAGTAAGGCGTTCAACGAGAGCGCTGCCCAGAAGCCCGCTCTCTCCAGTCACAAGAATCATATCGACCCCCGCAGGGATGTACGCCGATAGTTGAACTCCTCCTCGTCCACGAATACGTCCAGATTACGACGGCTCAGAACTACTCCCTCGCGCCAGTCCCCAAACTGCCACGACCCCCGGCCCCAAATCGCCTGGCGCACAAGACCACCGATTTCATCAATTCCTGCAGCGATCGTCAGAGAGGCTGTGGTGGAAAATCGGGGGTTGATCTCGAAAACCATGGGACTCTTCGTTTTCACGTCGATCTTCAACTGCACGTTGAATGGCCCGTCAGCTCGCAATTCCTTCTGTATCCGGTGGCACAACTCCCTGATACCTTCATGATGGCGAGTGACGGCAAGCTGAGTGATTCCCTTCTTTCTAATGATCTCCTTCGGCACGACCGCCTGAACCTCTCCGTCCCGCCACACCACTACCGAGACGGTGAACTCCGTTCCGTCAATATAGTCCTGCACGAGTAACTGATCAGGCTCATAGTCACTGGATTCGAGGATTCGGTCGAGCGTACTGGCGTCCTCAGCGGTCGCGATACCTCGACTTCCGCGACCGCGGCGCGGCTTCACGAACGCCGGGTATTGCACGTCGACGAGCGTATCACTTGCCAGCCGAGTTGCTGGGCAAGGGATCCCTGCGCTGGAAAGACGATGCATCAGCTCGAGTTTATCCAATGCGACCTCTACGAAAGCCGTGTCTGGCATCATTACTTGCAAATTTCCATCGTCAAGTGATCTAGCCGTGATCAGCTCTTCATCCACCAAAGGAATTAGCACGTCCACCTTCTCCCGCTGACATATCTCGAAAACACGAGCACGGAAATCGCTTGCCGTACCGGCGGGAAGAACAAACCCTCGATCCGCGAAGTAAAGACCGGGTGCCAACTCGTCCATATCTCCTGCGATAACTCGAAACCCCTGCGCTCGTATATGCTCAATCAGCCCCGGAACCGCCACCCCACCAGCTCCTGTCACGAAAACCGTACCGGAGACTCTCTCGCTACTCACTTTAGGGCGTCCCATCTCACCCAGTGATCAGCCGGAAGATCTTTCTTTAGAGTCAATCCAACAATAGAATCGATGAAACGTGGGGCGATGCCATAACCCGGGCGCTTTACGCAGAGTGCATCATGCGTGATGACCTCCCCCGCCCTAAGATCTCGCGTCGTATGAATACTTCGTCGTCCCTTCTCGAACATTTCCTGTTCTGCCGGGCGCGGCCCATCCTTCATCCCGTCCCCAAATGAGGACTCAACGTCTCTGATGCGACGGATCATGAGTTCCAGATCCTGTGGCTCAATTGCAAAAGAGTGATCGGGGCCAACCATTCGTCTGTCGAGCGTAAAGTGCTTCTCGACTATACTGGCGCCAAGTGCTACAGCCGCCAAGCAAATATGATCTCCCTCGGTATGATCGGAGTAACCCACCGGACCGCCAAAAGCGCGCTTCATAGTGTCCATTGCACGCAGATTCGATAACTCCGGTGGAGCCGGGTATAGCGAGGTGCACTGCAGAAGAATCACCTGATCGTTACCTTCCTCTGCCGCAGCGCGAACGGCTGATTGGATATCGACGAAATCCGCCAGGCCAGTAGACATGATGATCGGCCTTCCGTACCGAGCTATACTGCGAATCAAACCTAGATCTGGAAGATCGAACGAGGCCACTTTAAAGGCGGGCATCCCGAGTCCCGCCAACTGATCGACGGCGTCCTTGTCGCAAGGAGAAGAGAGGAAGGTAATTCCCTTCTGCCTGCAGTACTCAACCAGTTCTGGATGCCATTCCCGATCTATCTCAAGCGATCGAATCAGATCAAAAGTTGTCTGATCAGAGCCCGCCTCCTCGAGATATGTGAAGTTCGGGGTGAACTTCGAGTAATGCTGCGATGCCTTGAAAGCCTGAAACTTGATAGCATCAGCTCTGGCCTCTACGGCTCGATCGACCAACTCTTTCGCCGTATCGAGACTTCCATTGTGATTCGAGCCCGCCTCGGCGATCACGTAACAAGGATTACCAGGACCAATTTGTCGTCCGGCGATTTCCAGCGTTTTCAAAGACAAGATCTCCTCCCACCAATATTCATCCCGCCGAACCAGAACTGGCGGGTGAAGCTATTCAATCTTGTTGATCCTTAGCGTATATCTGAATCCGTTCAGTTCGAAGAAGGCCGGATATCGCTCGTTGTCCACCACACGCAGGAGACTAAATTGCTGCTGCAAAGTTTGATCCGCGTGCAACCTGCTGTCCCGTGGGCGACGCCGCGGATAAAAACTCTCTTCGCCACTTTGTTCGCACGCATTACGAACAATAGAGGGGTAATCATTGAGAAACGTCTTGCACAATTCAAAGGTAGCGGCAGCCTGAACTTCACGAAGCTCGTGCACAAGCTCATGTCCTTCGAAATCGATCCACCGCTGCGCATATATGACGCCGCTATCGACCTTATCGGCAGCCTCGATCAATGTGACGGCGACCTTATCCCTGCCCTCCAGAATACTCCACGTCAGGGGCGACCATCCCTTACCGTGGGGGAGATCACTCTCATGAACGACCAGGGTGTGGGAAAAGAGATCCCGCACACCGATGGGAACAATCTGGCTAAAGCTCAAACAGAAGCAGACATCTGCACTCCGCACCCTCTGAACATCATGGACCCACAGAACCCGATGTCCTTCATCGATCCATGAACGGATCAGGCGTGGCAACATTTTGTTGATCCAACTATTGTTGTCGGAAAGTATGACTATGGAAAACTGCCGCTCAGACTTCTGGTTCCATACAGAAAGTGACCGCAAAAAGGGCGGAGCCGCCTGAATAAGGCCATCCTTTGTCTCAGGATCCAGAACGATAGGCTGCCGCGCATTGAAGGCTCGAATCCCTAGCTCCAGCAAGCGATCGGACCAGCTTTGCTCTTGAACCAGCGCATCGATTGCGCAATCTACCTCTACCTCTTCATTCCCGGTCTTTTGAGTGAACGAAATCTGACCAACTGCGAGATTTCCGGCCTCCAGCTCGAACGTCGAAACGTCGGAGCAAAACAATTGCGTCTTATGCTCCTCCCTTTCCACTGCCGGACGTATTCGCAAGTCAACAACCGAACTGGGGAAAAGGGCTTCTGCCATGCGCATCGTTCCCAGGCCGTCCACGAGTAGTCGGGATCGTTCACTCTGCTTCTCCCGACCCTCAGGATTTCCGCACATCCTCCTGAGACTCTCCGCCAGACTCGTATCAGTCACGCTCTCTGCGGACCCTAGGTACTCGATGAGCCCGTCGGTTGCTAGCGCTTCACAAGATCGCTCTTGGTTCTCGGCCAGACTGATAACTATAGAAGGCACGCCGAGGCACATCCGCTCCCAAGTCGTGGCTCCGCCAGCTCCAATCGCAATATCAGCGGTCGCCATTAAATCTGCGAGATGCGGACGTGGCCCATGAAGTCGAACGTTTGGTCTCCGTGCAATGAGTCGCCGAGTCTGATCGAAAAAGGCATAATTCGCACCTACCACGACATCGACGTCAAGATGCCTGAATTCTTCACTGTCAAGGGCATTCAACGCCATTGCTGTGAAATCTGCGATGTCGGACCCTCCGAAATACACAAGTACGCGGCGAACCTCTTCTTGTCGATGCTGAGCCGAAAAGCGGCATGCCGAATACTGTGACTGCAGCAAGGCGTAGCGAGGCCCCAGAAACAGCCTGCATTCTGAGGAAACGAGATCTGCGTAACGTGCGGAGCCATCCGCTGAATAGTTTTGATCTAAAAGAATGTCGGATGTGTGCTGCCGGTTAGCCAAATCGTCGATCGCCATGATCCTGTTCGCACTCGACCGTACGGCATTTTCCCATTCGGAATCGATCCCGTAATGGTCCACGACCAGCCAATCGAGCTTTTGCCGTCCTATGGCAGCGATAGTCTCTGTCGCGTCCTGCTGCTGCGACACACCAAGCCAATCTGCATAGTCGTCACCCACATCGCTTCGAGAGCTCGGTGGAGGCAGCAACGTCACCGGGATGCCGTCGCGGGCTACGAGTTCCGGAAGCGCTCCCGGGTGTGCACGACAGATGAACTGCACCTCGGCACCCCGCCGTCGCAGCTGCTGCGCCAGTGTGCGGCAGCGTACGAGGTGTCCAGTTCCCATCCCGATAGATGCATCGACCCGAAAACCTATCCTCACGCCTTGAGCCTTCCCAGCATCAGAGCTTCCGCCGCCTCTACTCCGACCGTTGCTCCGCGCCATCGGGCGAGCATCTCAACGGCCTGCAATGAGCGGGGATGGGGCCACTCGCGCAACTCGGCCCCATACTCCTGAAGCGCGCGCAGCTTCCTCTCAAGAGTACTCGAGATATCTTCGAACCAGTTCGGCAGAAAGGGAGGCGCCGTCCCGGCTGTCTGCCACTCCGTACTCGACGGTACTTCGAAGAAGAGCAGCGTCTTCACCGGATGGTCCGACTGAGGCCTACATGCCGTGACTACCGCCTGATGGACGACCCTGTGATCGATATTAAGATCTCCGGCATGGTGGGTCAATACCGTCTCAGGCTCGTGCTCTTTGATCAGCCGCTCAATGATCTTGGTCACTTGAAGGAGTGGAACTCGATCCAGTTGGTTGTCAGGTAAGTCGCTGAACGTCGGCCGTTCAGTGCCCAGGATGGCGCATGCGGCCTCAGCGGCCTCGTGCCTGGCCTGTCGCTCGTCCTCCATTAGTACGCCATCGTCAGCCCGCGCGCTGACTCCATCGGCAAGAAAGGAAACTCGGACCTCCATACCGCTATCCACGTACTTCGCCATGGCCCCTCCACAACCCAGAATGTCATCGTCGGGATGTGCGGCTACAACTAGCACACTTCCTGCTATCAATCCCATGGATCACCGAACCTCGATTGAATTGATGCTTCGACCATCTCCTGTTCCGATCGAGCTCTGCGACAGTACGTCTTCGACGGTGTCGATGACCCTTTGGACCTCCTCATCTTTCATAGTCGGGAATAGTGGCAAAGTGAGAAGCTTGTGGTACGAGTCTTCTGTGACTGGACAGTAGACCTGCTGATTACAAAGCTTCTCATAGTACGGATGCCAATATACAGGAATGTAGTGGACATTTACGCCGAGGCCAGCCTCGCGGAGGCGAGAAAATATTGCAGACCTGTCCACGCTCAGAGTGTCGAGCTGGAGTTGAACTACGTACAGATGCCAGGCACTCTCACGGTCATGAAGCATTGTCAGAGGCTTTAAATGAGGGCTTTCGCTGAACGCCGACGTATATCTCGCGGCGATCTCCCGTCGGCGGGTTAGCCATTCCGGCAGCCGTTCCATTTGAGCCAGCCCCAAGGCGCACTGGAAGTCTGTGATCCGGTAATTGAATCCAAGCTCGATCATTTCATAAAAAAACGAGCCCTGCTCCTCGCGTTGACGGTGATCGGTCGTGATCCCGTGGTTTCGGAACAACCGAAGCTTCGAATCAAGTCGCAGATCATTCGTCGTGACCATTCCTCCTTCGCCGGTGGTCATCTGCTTCACTGGATGAAAACTGAAGGTTGTCATATCGGCAATCGAACCGACTGGTCGGCCGCGATACTCAGCACCAACAGAGTGAGCCGCGTCTTCGACAATTATGAGGTCATACTGCCTCGCGAGACTCAGGATTTCGTCCAAATCCGCTGGCTGCCCAGCGTAATCCACGACTACGATCGCACGTGTCCGGCCGCTAATCTTCCGGGCAACGTCCTCCACATCAATAGTGAGCGTGTCCGAGCGTACGTCAGCAAATACCACGTCTCCACCGACATAGCGTACGCAGTTGGCGCTTGCGACGAAGGTAAGCGCGGGAACAATCACTTCGTCGCCCGCACCCACGCCGGCAGCGAGCATTGCCAAATGAAGCGCTGCAGTTCCGCTGGAAACAGCCACCGCTTGCCCGGCCCCCGTTGATTGAGCGAACTTCTGCTCGAACTCGCTCACCATAGGGCCGGTCGTCAGCCAATCTGAACGCAACACCTTCACCACGGCCTCAATATCGCCGTCGCCGATAGTTTGGCGGCCATAGGGTAGCATCTTCGCCGGCGTCATGACGAGAAGCTCTCTACTGAATCGTCCCCTGAATACTCCTCGGCAAGCTTCTGCAGGTCCGAGATTGACAACCATTCAGTATTGGTATCGCTACTGTAGCAGAAGCCATCGGGACAGGGGCGCCCGCCGTTCTTTTCGCCGTAACCTCTGCTCTCCCACTCCTGGACTACAGGTAGTATCGCGTAGTAGCTGTCGTACTCGTACGTATGCCTCGCGTCGTCCTCCGATACCATGACTTCATGAAGCTTCTCTCCTGGCCGAATCCCCACATGCTCATGTCGACATTCCGGAGCGATCGCTTCCGCAAGATCCATAATATTCATGCTCGGTATCTTCGGTACGAAAATCTCTCCACCTTCCATTCGCTCAAGAGATTCCAGTACGAACGCGACACCCCGTTGAAGGGTGATCCAGAACCGAGTCATACGCTTGTCTGTGATAGGAAGAACACCAGTCTTGCGCTGCTGGCAGAAGAATGGGATTACGCTGCCGCGGCTTCCGACGACGTTGCCGTATCTCACGACGCTGAATCTGGTGTCGTGGTAACCGGAGTAATGATTCGCAGCCACGAATAACTTATCGGAGCATAGCTTCGTAGCTCCATAAAGATTCACCGGGTTAGCTGCCTTGTCCGTACTAAGCGCGATGACCTGTTTCACGTTCTTGTCAATGGCAGCGTCGATGGTGTTTGCAGCGCCTATTACATTCGTCTTTACCGCCTCGAGCGGATTGTATTCGGCTGCCGGCACCTGCTTCAACGCCGCGGCATGAACAACCACGTCGACCCCGTCGAATGCGCGATATAGACGGTCACGATCCCGCACGTCACCCAGAAAGTACCTAATGCAGGGAAAATCCTTCTCGCTGAAACGCTGACGCATCTCGAACTGCTTCAGCTCATCACGACTGAAAATAATAAGCCTATGCGGTGTAAACTGCCTCAAAACTGTTTCAGTCAGTTTCTGGCCGAAGGAACCAGTCCCGCCGGTAATCAGGATCGTTTTGTCATTTAACATAGCTCGTAATCTCCACCGAAGAAGGAACTCGGTCACCTTAACGCCAACAATTTTACGAACTGCCACAAAACACTGCAGTCACAAATTTTTAAATCAAGAAGCCACCAACATCTTTTGACCGTGATTCCATCGGAAATTCAACCGTTCAGCTGGAACGGCTCAGGCAGAAGTTGTCCGAGAAACATCTCACACGACCACCAGCGGGCAGCAGAGAAAATGACCGAGGAAAAGGCCTATTTGACACGTCAGCATCGAACAGTACTGCAGGCTCCGCTATTTCGCGACCAATCCTCATTTCGATAAACCAGCGACAGCGCGGAGCTCGTGCTAGACTGTACACGAACGCAGTCGGGGCGAGGCCAATCGTTCCGACTGCAGCAAGCCGTTCCTGACTTCACAAGTCTCTATGCCCATACCTGGTGAATCACTGCAGTCGGCAGCGGAAAGCCATGCCGCATTTCACCATCCAAATCAATCGTAGTGAGATACCTGAGACCGTGAGACGGCATGAGATGACCAGACGGTGGTTCGGGCTGCTGCGAGAGGGCCGCGTTGGGACAGTCGCGAGTAATTCGCCGTCTCCGACACAGGCGGCCGGACCGCCACGATGAATGTCGCCGTCACAGGCTATTCCGGTTTCGTCGGACAACATCTGATGAGGGTCCTCACCGCCGCCGGCCATCACACGCGTGCGATCGGTCGATCGAAGCCTTCGCCGATTGCTGATTGGCATCAGATCGATGATCTGAGGAACGCGCCGTGGGATCGTCATCTCAGAGGCACCGACATCCTTTTTCATCTCGCTGCCAAAGCTCACGCGGCTGACACCACCGAATCGGAAGTTCGAAGCATTAACGTAGAGGCTACGGAATTCATCGTTCGTGAAGCTGTCAGGCAGGGTGTGGAAAAGGTCATCTTCCTGAGCTCTGTGAAGGCGCAGGCCAGGGTCTCACGCGAGAACTGCCTGCGGGAATCCGACACTCCGAAGCCAGACGGCATCTACGGGAAGGCCAAGAAAGACGCTGAGGAGAGGATAACCAAGCTCTGCAGAGGCAGTTCCACGTCCTACACGATCATTCGTTCTCCAGTGGTCTACGGCCCCGGGGTAAAAGGGAATCTGCTGAGCTTGTTGAAACTGATCGACAGAGGACTTCCGCTCCCATTCCAGTCCGTAAGCAACCAGCGTAGCCTGATTTCCGTAGATAATCTCGTAGATGTACTAGTGCGTTGCATTACCGGCGGAGATGATCAAACATATCTGGTTTCGGACGGGGACGACCTTTCTACTCCAGAATTGATTCGTGAGATGGCCTTTGCCCTCGGGAAAAAGCCGTTGTTACTGCCAATTAACGCCGGCATTCTACGCAATACTCTCAGAATCCTCGGGCTGCGGTTCCACGCTGATCGCCTCATCGGAAATCTATGCGTCAACATCCAAAAAGTACAAACTGACCTCTCGTGGAGTCCGCGCTTCAACAGACATGATGTACTTCAGAGCACCGCACAATGGTACAAAGAGACTACCAGTTCATAGCCTCCAGAAAGCCCGGTTGCTCTCCCGGCTGGGAAAGCGCCTCTCTTGACCATTCGGCCGCCCTTTGCTCAGCTCTCTCACGCAGTGGGCCGTAAGGAATCGCTGCGCGAAGACCGTACGAATAAGCAATGGCAATCGCCAGGTGGATCTCGCCCTCTTCCTGACGGCCTACCTGGAGCTCATATGTTCCCAGTTCCAGAAGTACTTCCATGTCAGGGGCGTAAGCCAGAGACCGACGGTAAGCGGCCACCGCCGCATCCTCCGCTCCGACAGCTCTCAGATTTCTGGCCAGGTACAGCCTCCGCTTACCCTCAAAGTAAGAATCCCATGGGCCACCGGAGAGTATTTCGATATTTCCTCGGGCACGGGACGGCATGAGGGTCTGTGCATCTGTCGATTCCATCGCGACCCTCAGGGCCCGATTCGCCAAAGCAGGCTGTATAACCAGACTGTACACGAGGGCAGCGGCGACGAATACTATGGCGATGCTAGCGATGATGTCCAGTAGACGCTTCATGGTCTCCGAGAGCCAAACCAGATGTTATGGCGAGGATTCCGTAGGTACCGGCGATCTGCAACGGAAACAGGAGAAGCGCACATATGACCATTGCAGCTAACTGGCTGAGCCCGAGAAGAGATCCTGCTGTGGCACCCACAGGTCGAAGGCGACTACAGTAGATGCCAACGAAGAGCAGGCTCGTCAACAGGCCTATCGTTCCCGTTTCTGCGAAAATCTCCAGGAAGTCATTATGTACCATGTCGAAGTACAACGGCACTCTCGGCTCAGTTGTTTGCCCCGAGAGTCGTTGTTTCAAGGCGAATTCCAGGTATTCCTCCTCAAAGCGCCCGGGCCCTACTCCGGTAACAGGATTCTCAGCTCCCATCATGAGGGCAGTAGAAGAAACACCGAGACGGCCTCCCGTCGCTGTGTCCATCTGCCCCGACTGCACAAACGAGTGGTAATTCGCCAGCCTCGGCCATGCTGGTATCAGCGCCAGGAAAATGGCCAACACTGTTGCGGCGGCAATCCCCATCAGTCGTTGCTTCGCATTTCCCCGCACGGGCCGGTAACTCATTAGGAGCCACAGCAGGACTAAAACTCCGGCTGCGATGATTGCCGTGATCGTCGTTGTGAGCAGCAGCCCCACAGCGGCGGCAGCAACAGTGATCCCGCCCGTTCTTTTTTTCGCCCGAGAGATCAGAAAAAGTCCCGTCGCGAGAGCGAGTACGAAGTACATTCCGAGGTCGTTGCGATTTCCCATCAAACCCGCCGCGGACAAAAGACGCTGGTCTACGGGATCCGCCCGCTGCCACGTCTCTTCAGTCAGGACGACGAACCACGTTCCGGTGCGCTGGCTGACGAGAGCCAGTAGATTCAGAAGCACTGGCACCACCATCCACTGGAGGATTCCTGGAGCGGAGTTAACACGCCCGTACGTTCGAGCCGCAAAAAAAAGAACCAACCCTGCGTACGCATTTGCCACTGCCCACCTGGCGCCCCAGGGATCGGGAGACGCAAGGGCAGCAACCAGCAGCCAAATGCCCACGAGCAGACTGCTCCGGCCAAGGGAGTCCAGCGCCCGCCAGCTGAGATGAAATTGTTCCCTCGAAAATGATGAAATCCAGCAAAGTCCTGCAACACAGACTATCGATATCGCTATCGCTCGAACCCACAGGGTCTTAGGAAATCGAAAAGAATCCCACGCTCCAGGATCGACGATGATCGGCAGTACGACTAATGTCAGGCCAAGAAGAATGCCGAAGCTCTTGTGAGGGCACTTTCCGGCCCGGCCGTCCACCAGCTCCATGATAGCTGGCTGCGGCATTTTGCCTTTCATCTTTCCTTCTTCTTGTCTCACCAACGCCCAACGTCCTGTGTGCGAGCTCGATCTTCTTCCTGTCACTATTACTGAGGATCTGCGGACTTCTCGCTGCCTTCTCGTCGCTGACCGCCGGGCGGGCTCCGCCCCCTTCGGTGCATTCGGGCACCGACGGGGCGGGGTCAGTTTTCGGCCTCACGATGGAGGATCGCGCTCAAGCTACGTCAATGAGAATGCGACAACGTCGACACTTTTTTACTTCTTCGGCCTCACCGCTTCCCGGTCGAGGTCAACCGAAACGGCCTGATTCAGAGCCGTCACCGAGATGATCATTCGCCGTCCGCCGTTGATCTTTTTCACGACGCCACGGTAACCGGCAAACGCTCCTTCCGATATGGTCACCTCGTCTCCAACGACCGGCTCCGGCCAGGGACGTAGGTAGCCCCCCTGCTCCTTGAGGGCGTGCAGCTGACTCAGCTCCTTCTGCAGGCGATCCTGATCCTCGATCGGCAGGAACGCGACGAGAAGATTCGACTGCTGCGCGGCGAGCTTCTCCTCGCGATGACCGCGGAAGAATACATAACCAGGAAAGACAGGGAGCCAGGCGGAGCCACGCGCAGAGCGCCGGTTACGGTTCTCCCACTGCGGAAGGTAGACCGGGGCGCGGCCGCGAAGCAGGCGCGCCAGGTTCTTCTCCTGGCGACTGCGAACGTAGACCACCTGCCACGGCATCTCCTCGGTGGGCATCTCGAAAATGTTTTCCGGCCAGCAGTCCGGCTCGCGCTCCAGAATCGGCATCAGGCTTTCACTTCCTGCGCGGCCAGTCGCGCCTCGAGACGGTCGATCTCGGCCCGGATCTCGTCGAACTCCGCCGACTTCACTCTCAGGAAAGCGATCGTGACGCGAGTGCGTTCTGCCACGCCCTGCGGCGTCAGCTTGTAGACGTACTGGCGTTTCCGGCTGCTGTTCTTGAAGTTTTTTGCTTTGACGAAACCCTTCCGGATCAGCGCGGCGAGACAGTAATTGGCCTTTCCGACGCTCACGCCGAGTCGCGAAGCCAGCTCGCGCTGCGTGATCTCGGGGTCATCTTCGACCGCCTTGAGGATCCGATATCTGATTTCCGCGTTCATGTGTTCAAATGTTGAACAAATGATAGCGGAGCCGGCAGATAAGTCAAGGGGTATCGTTCAGAAGACGACAAGTCGAATGATGAGCCTCCCGGCTCATCGTTTGACGGCGGTGTCCGACAGACTCGCGTACTGTTTCGCATACCACGCCTTGAAGTCGGTGCTCTTCTCCCGGATGGCTCGCCACCAGTTCTGATTCTGCTCGTACCATCGCACGGTCGACTCGAGCGCTTCATCGAACGGGGTCCACTGGTCGAATCCGAGCGAGCGGAGCTTGTTGGTGTCGACCGAGTAGCGGCGATCGTGACCGATCCTATCCGGCACCTGCCGGATCAGACTCTCCGGCTTACCGAGGAGCTCGAGCACCCGCCCGGTGATCGAGCGGTTCTCCATCTCGTTGCCGCCGCCGACGTTGTAGACCTCTCCGTTCGAGCCGTGCTCGATCAGAAAGTCGATCGCCGCACAGTGGTCGCGTACATACAACCAGTCCCGAACGTTCTTTCCATCGCCGTAGAGCGGCAGCGGCTGATCGTCAATCGCGTTCGTCACGAAGAGCGGAATGAGCTTTTCCGGATACTGGTACGGCCCGAAGTTGTTCGAGGCTCGGGTGATGATCACCGGCATCTCGAAGGTCTCGGCGTAGGCGTGCGCCATCCGGTCGCCGCCCGCCTTCGACGCCGCGTAGGGGTTCCGGGCGTTGAGCAGATCATCCTCTGAAAAGGACCCCTCATCGATTGAGCCGTACACTTCATCGGTCGAAATCTGCACGAATCGCTTCAGCCTGCCCCGCCGCTTCGCCTCTTCGAGAAGCACCAGCACGCCCTTGACGTCGGTGTCGATGAACGACGCCGCATCAACCAGCGAACGGTCGACGTGCGTCTCGGCAGCAAAGTTTACGACCACATCGATGCCGGCATCGTCGATTCCACGATACGCCTCGCTGACCGCGCTTCCGTCGGCGATGTCGCCCTCGAGAAAGCGGTAGTTCGCCTCCCCCTCGTAGTCGGAGAGATTCTCGCGGTTGCCCGCGTAGGTGAGCTTGTCGAGATTCACGACGTTCGTGTCCTCTCCATACTTTTCGAAGAGGTAGCGGATGAAGTTGGATCCGATGAACCCGGCGCCGCCGGTGACGAGATATTTCATGCTGGGTTGAGGTACGTCATTCGGGGAGAGAATATTTCATGAATGAAGAGTGAAGAGTGAGGAGTGAAGAGTGAAAGAAAAGCGGTTGCTGGTTGCAGGTGCCGGTTGCAGGTGTGCCGCCGGTGGCCGGTGGACGGTTGACGAAATCGCATTGCGGAGTGCGTGGGACGGTGATTCACGACCCCCCGGTCGGCGCTTCGCTGGGCCCAGGATGACGAGCGCAGAATGGAGGTGACGATTCACAACGCTGTGTTCTTTCACTCTTCACTCTTCACTCTTCACTCTTCATCAATACTTCGGCTGGCTCGGATCGATCTCGTCGGACCAGGCGAGAACGCCCCCTTCGAGGTTGGTCGCGCGGAATCCCTGGTTCCGGAGAAAGTTCGCCGCCATCGCGCTCCGTTTGCCGCTTCGGCAATGAACGATGATCTCCTTCGAGCTGTCCAGCTCGCCGACACGGTCGCGAAGCTCTCCGAGAGGGATTGGGACGGCGTCGGGGATGCGGCTGATCTCCCGCTCGTGCGGCTCGCGGACGTCGACCAGTACGAAGCTCTCGTCCTCCCTCTCCATCCTCTCTTTCAGCCCGCGTACATCGATAGAATCGGTCATCTTTTCCTCACCTTCGGGAGACGGCTCCCGCTGCGTTCCGCAAAAGGCATCGTAGTCGATCGGCTCCAGAATCGTGGGAGCGTCGCCACAGAGCGGACAGCCGGGGTCGCGTCGCAGCAGGATCTGCCGGGTCGTCATTGAGCGGCCGTCGACGATCAGCAGCCGGCCCGCCAGAGTTTCGCCCAGCTTCAGGATCCACTTGATCGCTTCGAGTGCCTGAATCGTTCCAATCAGCCCAGGAATCACACCGAGAACGCCGGCCTCCTCGCAGTCGGGCACCGACCCCGGAGGCGGAGGCTCCAGATGGAGGCATCGGTAGCAGCCGGTTCCGGGAGAATGAAAAACGCTGACCTGCCCCTCGAACCGATGAATGCTCCCGTAGATATCGGGAATGCCGGTGAGAAAGGCGCAATCGTTGACTAGATAGCGCGCCGGAAAGTTGTCTGTTCCGTCCAGCACCAGATCGTAGTCCGCGAAGATCTCCATCGCGTTCGCCGATTCGAGAAGGACATCGTGGCGATTGATCACGACGTGGGGATTGAGCTCGGCGAGCCGCCCGGCCGCGCTCTCCACCTTCGAGGTGCCGATCCCGCCGGTCCCATGGACGATCTGCCGCTGCAGATTGCTCGCGTCGACGCGGTCGAAATCGACGATGCCGATCGTTCCGACGCCTGCGGCGGCGAGATAAAGCAGCGCCGGTGAACCGAGGCCTCCCGTTCCGACGCAGAGAACACGAGCGTTCTTCAGCTTCCGCTGCCCCTCGAGTCCGACCTCCGGCAATACGAGATGCCGGGCATACCGGGCGATCTCCTCGTGCGTCAGCCCGGCGTCGTTCATTCGAGCCCTTCCCCCTCCTCGACGTACGGCGCGATCTTCTCTCTGACGGCATCGGGCACTGGAGTCGAGGTGAATGCTCCCTGCTTCACCGCGACGAGCACATACTTGCCACGGGCAACGACCGTCTTCGGATCCCGCTTTGCGGTCACCTCGAAATCGATGTGAATCGAGCTCTTCCCGACGTGGCCGAACCAGCTGTGGACCACAAGCAGCTCATCGAGCCGGACCGGGACATAGAACTCGCAGACGACGCGAGCACGGGGGAGCCAGATGCCGATCTCCTCGACGAGCTCCGCGTAGCTCAGGCCGCACGAGCGGAGCATTTCGGCCTCGGCGAGTCCGAAGAACCGGAGATAAGCCTGATAGTTGATGATTCCGGCGGCGTCGATGTCTTCCCATCGGACGTATTCTTCGATTGCGTAACGAGCCATGAGCAGGATTGTAGCGGAGCGAACCCGGCCACGAGGCCGGGGAAAGGCTCACTCCTCAGGGGGTTTCTTCGCTATCTGGCCGAGAACGTCGGCGGTTCCGTCCGGGTAGACGATGGCGACCTCGACACTCGACAGATCGTAACGGATGGTGAAGCGGGTTCCGTCGGGATGCCGGACGATCGTCTGGAAGCGTCCATCCGGAATTCGTCCCTCGCTCACCGGAGTCGCGAGCGATTTCGCCTCTTCGACGGTCCCGTTCGCGGCGGGACAGTGTGGGCCGGTCGTGGTGATCCGCTCCGACTCCCCGGTCTCAGGAACGGCGGGGGCGGGGCACTTTTTCACGAGTCGCGCGGTGGTCACGTAGTAATACCTGAAGCAATCCTCCTCCGGCTTTTCGCGCTCGACGCGATGGCGGCCGATCCGCGTTTCGGCGTTCAGCTCCCACGTACAGCCGTCCGAAAGTTCTCCCTCTCCGAAGGTCCGGTTTTTCGGGTCGGCCTCTCCGAGGATCAGACCCTCGGGGATGAAGCTCTCGCCGGCGACTTTGACGTCGGAGGCACCCAGGGGGATCGCGAGCGTGAGAAGCAATGCGAACAAGAGGGGTCGGGATCGCTTCATGACGGAGTCAACGAGGGGGCGGGAGCGGTCATTCTCGGAGATGCGGGGTCTTTCGATTCTGTCGCCCGCTGAAGCGGGCTTCACACAGAGGAGCACCCGCGTTTCTGTCCCCCGGCTGAAGCCGGGGGCTAATCTCTGACGCCGCCTTTGGCGGCTTTTTCAGTTGGGTTCGCCGAAGGGTGGGAGGGCGAATCTGTCGCCCCTCCGGGGCTCGAATCTGTTACGTCTTTGGACCCGGGGTTTCGCGGCTTCGCCGCTCCACCCCGCGCTACTTTCTGTCGCGCCTCCGGCGCTGGATACGCGCTCGCGATCCTGTCTGCTCAATACAAAAGGATCGATCTGCCCCGGCAGGCGCGACATAAGATCGATCCGCCCCGGCAGGGGCGGTCAGAGAGTAGCGCGGGGCAAGGCCGGCGCCGCAGGCGACGGGCCGCAGCCCCGGGACTGACGTCATGCGCACATCGAGCCCCGGAGGGGCGACAGAGCGCCGAATATTCGAAGAAGCGCTAAGGCTCGCGTGATATCCAGCTCCGGTACAGCCCGCGCCAGCGGGCGAAAGATCTTAGCCCCCGGCTTCAGCCGGGGGACAGGGGCGTGCTCCAAAATGGTGTCGAGCCCGCTTCAGCGGGCGACACCCCCGGTTACATCACCACTCGGTCGCTACGGGCTCCGAGGACATGATGATGAGATACCAGCCGAGCATCACGAGAAGCGGGGTCTGTCCGTGGGTCGCGGCGTCATTGACGATCTCGACCGAGCCCTCGCGCTTTTCCTCCACATCGAAGCTGCGCCGGAACCGGATCGCGTCGTTCTCACCGACGTCGAGCCATCCCCACTCCGCTCTCCACGAATTGCTGTACCAGCGGAAATGCCGGCCGATGATGAGCGTCAGCACACCACCAGTCCCGCCAGCCGGGTCGAATCGCGCCACCTGTTTCCCCTCTCCATCCCGGACCACGACGTGCGGATCGAGAAACCCGAACCTTTGGAAGAGGAACGTCTCCTCCCCGTATGCACCCCGGGCTCTCGACCCCTCCTCCCCCCACTCGAGAAGTCCCGCAGGCTCGCCGGCGACCCGTAATTCGTAACGCCGAACCGTGGTCTCCGGATGAACCCACTGCATCGCGGCGCCTTCAACCGATCTGTTCACTCTGATCCTCCCTCGTTTCCGTTGCCCGAAACCTTTTCCCGGAACCATACGAGGGTCCGCGCCAGACCATCTTCGAGCGTGACTTTCGGCTCCCAGCCGAGGATCCGAGTCGCCTTCGTGATGTCCGGCCGCCGTATCTTCGGGTCGTCGACGGGAAGCGGCTTGTAGACGATCTCGGAGCTCGAGCCGGTGAGCTCGATGATCTTCCTGGCAAAGTCCTCCACGGTGAGCTCGGCAGGATTCCCGATGTTCACCGGATCGGTTTCGTCCGAGAACAGAAGGCGGACGATCCCTTCGATGAGGTCGCTCACGTAGCAGAAGGAGCGGGTCTGCGAGCCGTCCCCGAACACCGTCAGCGGTTCGCCCCGCAGCGCCTGAGAGGCGAACGCCGGAACGACCCGGCCGTCGCGCATCCTCATCCGCTCGCCATAGGTGTTGAAGATCCGGACGATCCGCGTCTCCACCCCATGGAACCGGTAGTAGGCCATCGTCATCGACTCGGCGAACCGCTTCGCTTCGTCATAGACACCGCGGGGGCCGATCGGATTGACGTTGCCCCAGTAGGTTTCCTTCTGCGGATGCTCGAGAGGATCGCCATAGACCTCCGAGGTCGATGCCAGAAGAAATCGTGCGTTCTTCTCCTTCGCTAGACCCACCGCTTTGTGCGTCCCGAGCGAACCCACCTTCAGCGTCTGGATCGGCATCTCCAGATAGTCGATCGGGCTCGCGGGCGAGGCGAAATGGAGCACGTATTCGACCGCCCCTTCGACGTCGATGTAATTGGTGACGTCGTGATGAACGAACTGGAACGCCGGGTTCGCTCGAAACGGGGCGATGTTGTCGAGCGAACCGGTGATGAGGTTGTCGAGACAGAGGACTTCGAAGCCATCGGCGAGGAACCGCTCGCAGAGATGCGAGCCCAGAAATCCGGCGCCTCCGGTGATGACGATCCGGCGCGCCATCAGCTTCGCCTCCGGCGAAACGTCCCCGCTCTCCCGACCGAGTGATACTCGATTCCCGCCTGCTTCATCCGCTCAGGATCATAAATGTTCCGGAGATCCACGAGAACCGGTGCTTTCAGAAGACGCGCGATCCGGGCGAGGTCGAGAGCTCGGAACTCGTTCCACTCGGTCGCGATCACGAGGGCCTCGGCTCCATCGGCAGCGTTGTAGGGGTCGTCGACGAACTCCACGTCATCGAGCAGAGACCGGGCGGCCTCGATCGCCTCCGGGTCGTATGCCCGGATTCGGGCTCCCCTCTTCTGCAGACCCTGGATCAGCGGGATCGCCGGACTCTCGCGCATGTCGTCGGTCTCCGGCTTGAATGCGAGCCCAAGGATGGCGATCGTCTTCCCTTTGACGTCGCCGACCGATTCCATGACCTTCTCCACCATCCGCTCCTTGACGGCCTGGTTTACTTCGACCACCGCTTCCAGGATTCGGAGCGGTGCGGATCGCTCCCTTGCGATCTGCACGATCGCTGAAACGTCCTTCGGGAAACAGGAGCCGCCGAACCCTGGCCCCGCTTGGAGAAACTTCGAGCCGATCCGGGTGTCGAGCCCCATCCCCCGGGCAACGTCCTGAACGTCGGCACCCGACTTCTCGCAGAGCGCCGCGATCTCGTTGATGAACGAGATCTTGGTCGCGAGGAAGCCGTTCGATGCGTACTTGATCATCTCGGCGGACTCGACGTTTGTGACCACGAAGGGGAATTCCAGCGAGTGGAGCGGGGCATAGATCTGCTTCATGAGTGCGATCGCCTCCTCGTCGGAAGCTCCGATCACCACGCGATCCGGCTTCATGAAGTCATCGATCGCCGATCCTTCGCGGAGAAACTCCGGGTTCGACAGGACCGAGATCTGATCGCTGACGCCCCGCTCGGCGAAAATCTCCTCGAGGATCCTGCCCGTCCCGATCGGTACCGTCGATTTCGTGATCACGAGGGTCGGTCCGTCGACATGCTCGGCGATCGATTCGGCGACCTGCCTCACATACCGGAGATCGGCGGAACCGTCTTCTCCCGGCGGCGTTCCGACGGCGATGAAGATCGCGCGGCTCTCCCTAACGGTCGGCTCGATCTCGGTCGTGAATTTCAGCCGTCCCTCCGAGGCGTTCCGCTCGACGAGATGATCGAGACCAGGCTCGTAGATGGGTATGACCCCCTTGCGAAGGCCCTCGATCTTCGCCTCGTCGACGTCGACGCAGACGACCTCGTTGCCGAAATCCGCGAGGCAAGCGCCCGTGACGAGACCGACGTAGCCAGTACCAACGACACCGATTTTCATCGGCAGGTCTCAATCGGGTTGAAGGTGCTCAGCATTCCCGCGTTTGATCCTGTCGCCCGCTGAAGCGGGCTTAACACAGAGAGGCGCCGCGTTTCTTTCCCCCGGCTGAAGCCGGGGGCTAATCCCTGACGCCGCCTTTGGCGGCTCTGTCGGCTTCATCCATCGATCGAACCTGGGGAGATCAATCAGTCGCATTCGATTCTGTCGCCCCTCCGGGGCTCGATGTTTGCGCTGACGTCAGTCCCCGGGGCTGCGGCCGTCGCCTGCGGCGCCGGCCTTGCCCCGCGCTACTGTCTGACCGCCCCTGCCGGGGCGGATCGATCTCTATGACCTCTGCCCGGGCTATCCGATCTCATGTCGCCCTCCCGAGGCGGGTCGATCTCTGTTCATTGAGAGACGTTTCGCCTTCTCGACGGATGTGCGGCGCTGTGGGAAGGGGCACGTTCCAGCGCCGGAGGCGCGACATAAAGTAGCGCGGGGTGGAGCGGCGAAGCCGCGGAACCCCGGGTCCAAAGACGTACCAAAATCGAGCCCCGAAGGGGCGACAGAATGCTGGCATTCCGGGATTGCGGCGCTCGCCAAAACGTCCGCCGCCGCTCAGCCCGCACCGCGGGCGACAGATCTTAGCCCCCGGGTTCAGCCGGGGGCTAGGGTAATCCACAAGAATGTCGAGCCCGCTTCAGCGGGCGACAGAATCAAACGCGACGAACGCATCGACCTCAGCTTCGAACGTGGTCGCTGTTCTGTCGCCCGCTGAAGCGGGCTCACACGTTTCGAAACGAGGCATCTGTCCCCCGGCTGAAGCCGGGGGCTGAGAACTGTCGCCGCCTTCGGCGGCTTTGCCGGTTGCGTTAGTTTGAGCGCGCCTGCAACGATCAACGCATTTGGCCTGGGTTCTTTCGCCTGCGCTTCGCCGGGCTCAGAATGACCAGTGTCGGTTTTGCGCGAGAGCGGGCCAAGACAGAATGGCTTTCAGGTAACATTTCGGTGGAACGCAACGGGGCGGCTCAGCAGGAGCTTCGCCCTCCCGGTGATGCTGGACATCACGCAAGCTCGTCACGGTGCCGGTAACCGGCAACCGGTAACCGTCTTCACTGTTCCGGCGGTGTTTCTTCCATCGACTCGAGTGCTTCGTCGTAGCGCTTCTCGATTCCGGCTTCCTGCCGGTTCCGGATCAGCCATCGAAGGACTCTCGACTCGTTGATGCCGATGAGGATGTCGTTGATCGCCTCGTACGCGGAGGGATCCGCGATGAGACGGCCGGCGGTCCCCTCCCCTTCCTGGAGCATGCGTGCGGTCTCGGCGAGGCGCGTGAGCAGCAGGTTCAGCTGTTCGAGCGTATCGTCGCCATAGGCCTTGTCGTCGAGGAGTCTCGGGACGATCCCCTCCCCCTCGCTGAGCGTCACGCTGAAGGCGGAGAGGTTCGCCGAGGCCGTTTCGAGGTTCGCCAGGAGAGTGTCGACGCGCTCGCGGGAGGCCGGATCATTCAGCAGGGCAGGGATTGCGCCCTCTCCGGTCTCGAACGAGGAACGGACGCTGTTCGCGACGCCCGTCAGAGCCGATGCTGCCGTCTGCACCGAGTCGGCCAGCTCATCGCCGAACTCCTCGTCGTAGATCACCTTGCCCGCGAGACCCTCACCGCTCTGGATCTGAAGAAGAACCTGGTCCGCGCGGTCGAGTGTGCGGACGACAGTATCGGTGACTCGCACTTTGTTGTCGGGCGAGGTCGTCAACTCCCCGATCAGCCCTTCGCCGGCATCGACGCGCTGGAGAACGTTCTTGAGCGAATAGGAGATCTGGACGAAGTTGTCGACCAGATCTTCACCGGATGCGATCAGGGCATCGACGTCGGTCGGCTTCGATGAAGGGATGACCGACCCGGGAGGAAGAACCGGCTGGTCCGGGCTGCCGGGAGTGATGTCGATGTAGCTGTCGGCAGCAATCAGCCCGAGCTTTCGGACTCTCGCTCGCGAGTCCATCCGGATGCGGTTCGCGAATTTCCGGTCGACACTGATCTCGATCTCGACCAGATCACTCGCAGGGTCGCGAGGGAGCCAGATGTCGCGGACCGAACCGATGGTGACACCCGAAAGCTGAACGGGGTTCCCCTGGGCAAGTCCGGTGACGGATTCGAGCTGGATCTCGTAAGTCGCTTTCCGGGCGAATATCCGCCTTTCGGAGCCGATGAAGAAGATGAAGGCCATCAGCGCGCCCAGCGCCAGCGCTACGACAAATCCCACCCTCATCGTCCGACTCGTCTGCTCGTTGCTCATCCGGATTCTGAACCTCCTGGCCGGTTCCTAAATTGCCACCGGCTTCGCACTCGCAATGTTGGCACTCTCGAGAAATTCACGCAGCTTCGGGTGATCCGCGCGGGGCGCATCCCGGACGCTTCCGACCCATTCGAAGGTACCGTCCGAGAGAAAGGCAATTCGATCGCCGACGTGGAACGCCGAATTGATGTCGTGGGTCACCACGATCGACGTCACTTTTAGTTTCTGCTGCAGGCTCACGATCAGCTGGTTGATCGTGTCGCAGGTGATCGGATCGAGTCCCGTCGTCGGTTCATCGTAGAGAATGATCTGCGGGTCGAGCACGATCGAACGCGCGAGACTGACGCGCTTCCTCATGCCCCCCGACAGGTCAACCGGCATGACCTCCTGAGTCCCCGGCAGATCGACGAGATCCAGCTTTTCGGCGACCAGTTTCGCAATCTCATCGTCCGTCATCTCGGTATGTTCCCGGAGCGGAAACGCGACGTTCTCGCCGACGTTCATCGAGTCGAAGAGCGCACCGCTTTGAAAAAGCATTCCGAACTTCTTGCGGACGGGATAGAAATCCTCTTCGGCGAGATCGGTGACATCTTCCCCGTCGACGAAAACCCTCCCCTCGTCAGGCCGAATCAACCCGAGGATGTGCTTCAGCGTGACGGACTTACCCGACCCGGATCCTCCCAGGATGACGAGAACTTCCCCGCGAATGATCGACAGATCGATCCCTTTGAGAATGTGCTTTTCGCCGAAGGACTTCTCCACGCCCTCGAACCTCACGATCTCGTCGCGAGGATGACCCCGTCTGTCGCCACCCTGATAGTCGTGAACGGACATTAGAAGAAGAGCAGAAAGAGCTTCGTCAGGAAGAAATCGAGAATGAGAACGGAGATCGATGCCGTGACCACAGTCGCCGTGGTTGCCCGCCCGACCCCGTCCGCTCCCCCCTCCGTAGTCAGGCCGTTGTAGCACGCGATCAGCGCAATCGCGGCCCCGAAGAAGAAGGTCTTCCCGATGCCGGACGCGAGATCACCGTAGCTGAGCGTGGTGATGACGCTGCGAAAATAAAAGTTGGCGCTGAGGTTGAGCGTGAAGATGGCGATGATCGCCCCGCCGATGATCCCGACCGCACAGGCGATCGTCGTCAGCAACGGGAGCATCAGCGTCGTCGCGAGAACCTTCGGGACGACGAGCTTTCTGACGGGATTGGTCGCAAACGCGCGCAGAGCATCGATCTGCTCGGTGACCTGCATCGTCCCGATCTCGGCCGTCATACCCGCCCCGACGCGGCCACCGACCATCAGGGCCATCAGAACCGGCGCAAGCTCACGCACGAGCGAAAGACTCACGACCTTGCCGATGAACAGCTTCCCGCCGAATTCCTGGAGCGAATACGCCGTCTGGAGCGCGAGGACCATTCCGATGAACAGCGCCGTCACGATGACGATCGACATCGACCGAACGCCCACCTGGTCGAACTGGATCATCAGCGCCCGCTTCTCGAGCGGACCGCGCACCGCCTGCACCGCGGTCTGCCACGTCAGCTGCGACAACCCGCCCACGTACTCGAAGAACCCGTCGAGGCGAATCCGAGTCCTCTCCACGATCTCCATCGCGCGACATTAGCCCAGCCCGTCAGTTCTGCACAAGATCAGAAGATCTCGCGCAGAAGCCGGCGCAGCGGGTTGTCCTCCATCTCCTCGCGGCGGCGTCGCCAGTCCTCGTCCTCCCGCCACACATCCCAGCTGTCGTAGCTGTGCGCCGGGCAGACCTCGACCGGCTGTGTACCCGCCACGAAGTACTCTTCGCGGCTCTCCGGACACCACGACGTATAGAGAAAGCCCGTCGAAGGATCGACCTCCCGGCTCACGACGTTGTCCGGCCTCGAGAAATCCTCGTCCGCCACGAGATCTCCGACGACCTTCATGTACCGACCCCAGACCGGAGCGGCCGCCGTTCCCCCCGAAAGGCCCATTCCCCGGCCATCGTCGTAACCCACCCAGACCAGCGAGAGGATTCTCGGCGTATAGCCGACGAACCATGCGTCGCGATAGTCGTTCGTCGTGCCGGTCTTGCCGGCGTAAGGGCCTCGGATTCCCATCCGGCGTACCCGGGCTCCCGTCCCTTCATCGATCACATCCTGGAGGATGCCGTTCATGATCCAGGTCACTCCCGCATCCGCGACTCGCTCCATCTCGACCACCCGGTTTTCGAGCACTTCCCCCTCCCGGCTGACGACCGAAAGGATCGTGACCGGTTTCGCCCTGACGCCCTGGTTGGCGAAGACCGAGTAGGCGTAGGCGAGCTCGAGAGGAGTCACCTCGAACGAGCCGAGCGAGATCGAGGGATAAGGCTCGAGCCGGCTCTCGACGCCGATGCGCTCGGCGAGCTTCACCACGTTCCCAACACCGGCGTCGATCGCGGCACGAACCGCCGGAATGTTGTACGACTTCACCAGCGCCTCCCGAACCGACACCGAGCCATGAAACTCGTTGTCGTAGTTCTGCGGCTTCCACTCCGAGGTGCCGGTGCGAACCGTAATCGCCGAGTCCTGGAGGATCGTGGCTGCGGTGAGTGCTTCGCGTCCGCGCGCCGGATCCATCGCGGCGGTGTAGACGAAGGGCTTGAACAGCGAGCCCGGCTGACGCCGAGCCTGGACCGCCCGGTTGAACTCGCTCGCCGAGCTCTCGCGACCCCCGACCAGCGCCTTCACGTATCCCGTGCCCGGCTGGATCGTCACCAGCGCACCTTCCGGCGGCTCGCCGTAGTTTCGGATCCGCGGATAATCCTTTTCGAGCTGATCCAGTCCTTTTTTGAGAGCAGCTTCCGCTTCCCGCTGCATCGCCGCGTCGAGAGTCGTGAAGATCCGGAAGCCCTCGGACGTCAGCTGTGTCCGCGGATAGGTCTCGCGCAACTCCGAAAGCACGAGTCCGACGAATGCCGGGGCCGTCCGTACGCTGCGAGGATAGGGATTGACGACCAGCTCTGCCTTCTTTGCTCGCGCAAGCTGAACCTCGTCGATCTTTCCCACCGCGTACATTCCGTCGAGGATGACGTTTCGGCGCTCGACCGCCCTCTCGGGATGCTTGAGAGGGTTGTAGTAATTCGGCGATCTGATGACACCGGCGATCGTCGCAGCCTCGGGCAGAGTGAGATTGATCGCTCGCTTTCCAAAGAAGGTCTGGCTGGCCTGTTCGACTCCGACCACCTGAACCGCGCCATGCTGACCGAGATAGATCTCGTTCACATACGCCTCGAGAATCTGGGGTTTGGTGTAGCGGGCGTCGAGGATGATCGCCATCACCGCTTCCCACGCCTTCCTCCGGAATGTCCGTTCCGGCGTGAGATAGAGGTTCTTGATCAGCTGCTGCGTGAGGGTCGATCCGCCCGACGCGAGGTTTCTGTTGCGGATATCCGCCCAGGCGGCCCGCGCGATCCCGCGCAGCGAGATCCCCTCATGATCAAAAAACGTACGGTCTTCCGTCGCGACGATGGCGTCGATCAGATGCTGTGGAACCCGCTCGAGAGGAATCGGGATCCGGTCTTCCATCACCTCGTCGAAGATCGACGTGATGAGCTCCGGCTCGAGACGAATCCCCCTGACCTCGCTGTCGGTGTCGGTACGTCGAATCGTCCGGACCGTGTCCCCGGACATTGAAATGCGAACCGGCATCCCGTGGAACTCGACGTCCGGGTAACGGAAATCCTGCAGGAAGATCTCGAGATCGGAGCCGTCGTAACGATATTCGCCCGAGCGATCGACCTCACCGTCGGCGTCGTAGTAACCCAGCGTTCTGAGCTTCCGCTCGAGAAGACTCTTCGGGTATCGCTGGCCTGTCACGATCGGCGTCGAATCCGAGTAGATCCGACTCGGAAGATCCCACATCCGGGCCGAATCGAACTTCGAGGTGACCACGTGATACGTGTAGGCGAAAAATCCGACGACACCCACGAACAGGACAGCGACCATGATCGCAATCGCCGTCGCGTGTTTCCAGAGGAAGCCGGGTATTTTCGATTTCGCCATCATTCTTTCAACAGGCCCTCAGGATGAAAGGTTCCTGCCTATCTGACGCCATTCTCGCGGTCAGGTGTCGGAGAATGGTGACCATCGAGCCTCAATCCGCCAACCGGACGGCACTCAGCGCCAGGGCCGACATCGCCCGGACTCCGAGCTCGAGCCCCGATTCATCGACGAAAAACTTCGGCGAGTGATTGGAAGCTTCGGCGTCCTCGTCCGTTCCGGGAGGCCTCACACCGAGATAGAAGAACACTCCCGGGACCTTCTGCTGATAAAAGGCGAAATCCTCCGCGCCGAGAACGGGTGAAGGGGAGACGATGCTCTGTTCGCCTGCCACCCGGGCCAGCACTTCGCCGGCCATGATCGCCAGCGCTTGATCATTCGACGTCACCGGATAGCCCCGTTCGATCTCGACCTCGGCCTCGGCTCCGGACGCTTCGGCGATCCGCTCGGCGGTCCTCTTCACCCTCCTGTGGAGCTCGGTCCTGTTCTTCGCGTCGAGGGAACGGAGCGTCCCCCACAGCTCGACCTCCGATGGAATGATGTTGTTCCGAATGCCTCCACGAATTCTTCCGATGGTGACCACCGTCGGAGCAGCCAGCGAGTCCAGCTGCCGGGAGGGGATCGTCTGGAGGGCGAGGATGATCTGCGCCGACACCGTGATCGGATCGACACCCTTCCACGGATATGCTCCGTGCGTCTGCTTTCCCTTCACCCGGATTCTGAGAGCATCGTTTGCCGCGAGCATGGGGCCCGGTTTGACCGCGATCGTCCCGGTCTCGAATCGGGAAGTCACATGCAGACCGAAGATCGCGTCGACGTCGGGGTTCTCGAGAACACCTTCGCGGATCATCAGCTCGGCTCCCCCTTCCTCCCCACGAGGCGCCCCTTCCTCGGCAGGCTGAAAGACGAACTTGACGGTACCGGCGAGCTGATCTCTCATTCCGGAGAGAACCGAAGCGACGCCCATCAGGATCGCGGTGTGCGCGTCGTGCCCGCACGCATGCATCACCCCGACCCGCTCCCCCTCGTACTCGGTCACCACCCGTGACGCGAAAGGAAGATCGACTTCCTCGGTGACCGGCAGCGCGTCCATGTCCGCGCGGAGCGCCACGACCTTCCCCGGCCGCGTGCCGGTGAGAGTACCGACCACGCCGGTGTGAGCGATTCCTTCCTTCGTCTCGATGCCGAGACCCCGCAGGTGCTCCGCAACGATCGCCGCCGTTCGCACTTCCCTGTTCGAAAGCTCGGGGTTCTGATGAATGTCGCGCCGCCAGTCGATGACCGAGCTCGCCACGCGTGCGGCTTCCGATGCAATCGTCTCGAGATTCAACTCCACGGTTCTCCTCCTGGCCGTCATCATCCTAATAGAGAAGAGTGAAGAGTGAAGAGTGAAGAGTGAAACAGAGGCAGGCCCGTGAAAAAGTGACAGGGCGCAGAATCAAACCTCCCTGACCGGGAGGGCGAGGCTCCTGCCGAGCCGCCCTGTTGCATTCCACCGAAATGTCACCTGAAACCATTCTGTCTCGGCCAGCCCTCGATTTTCGCCTGAACGAACTTTCTGCCATTTCGTGTGGGGGCGGCTCGGCAGGAGCCTCGCCCTCCCAGTGATGGGGGGAATCGCGCAAGCTCGTGACGGGGCGCGGGCGCCTCGCTCTCTGGCTGGATGAATGCTTCTCTTCACTCTTCACTCTTCACTCTTCACTCTTCACTCTTCACTCTTCGTATACTTTGCCGATGGCACCGCTCCGGTTTTTCAATACGCTGACCCGTACCACCGAAGACTTCGTCCCGCTCCGGGAAGGAAAGGTCGGGATCTACAGCTGCGGCCCGACCGTCTACAGCGAGGTTCACATCGGTAACCTCCGTACCTTTCTCTGGAACGATCTTCTGCGACGGTACCTCGTGTGGAAGGGCTTCGATGTGACGTTCGTCATGAACATCACCGACATCGACGACAAGATCATCCGCGATTCCGCCGCCGCCGGCGAGTCGCTCGAGACATTCACCGAGCGCTACACCGAAGGCTTTTTCCGCAACCTCGACGCTCTCAGAATCCGTCGAGCCGACATTCATCCGAAGGCTACGGATCACATCGATGAGATGGTTGGAATCATCACCAGGCTCGGAGAGAACGGTCATACGTATCAGTCCGAGGGCTCGACCTATTTCGAGATCGCGACATGGAAGGAGTACGGCAGGCTGTCCCGTCTCGACCTCGGGAACGCTTCCTCGCAATCGCGCCTCGACAGCGACGAGTACGACAAGGACGACGCGCGGGATTTCGCACTGTGGAAGGCGAAGAAAGCAGGAGAGCCATCATGGGAGACGCCAATTGGCGCGGGCAGGCCGGGATGGCATATCGAGTGCTCGGCGATGGCGATGAAGTACCTCGGCAGTACGTTCGACATCCATACCGGCGCGGTCGACCTGATCTTTCCGCACCATGAGAACGAGATCGCGCAGAGTGAGGGGGCGACGGGTGTGCCGTTCGTCCGCTACTGGCTCCACGGCGAGCACCTGATCATGCAGGATCAGAAGATGTCGAAATCGCTCGGAAACGTCTACCGACTCTCGGAGCTGCTCGACGAAGGCTACACCCCGCTCCAGGTTCGTCATGCCCTCCTCAGCGTTCCCTACCGGACGCGGCTGAACTTCACGACCAAGTCTCTCGAGGATTCCGCTCAGGCTCTCGAACGGCTCGAGCTCTTCCTGTTGCGCATGGACGAGATCGCCGACGGAAGCTCGGGGGATGACGGGAACGACGATCTCGCCAGACGGCTCCGCGCAGGCTTCGAGGACGCGATGGACGACGACCTCAACACCGCCGCTGCCCTCGGTGCGATCTTCACCATCCTTCGGGAAGTGAACAGTCTCGCGGATCAGGGAAGGCTCGCCGCTTCGGATGCCCGCAGCATTGCCGGGATGCTCCGCTCGATCGACGAGGTTCTCGACCTTCTCCCTCGCCGGGAGGCCCTCGACGACGAGATTCAGGCGCTCGTCGACGCACGGGACCAGGCACGACGAAGCCGGAACTTCGCGGAGTCGGACCGCCTTCGCGACGAGCTCGCTTCACGGGGCATCATTCTCGAAGATACGCCCTCCGGGACGCGGTGGCGGCGCAAGAGCTGAGTCCGGCAAAGGAAGCTGGCGCCCGTCCGAAACGTTGAAGCGAGCATGCGTCGACTTCTCCAACCAGTCGTTCTTTTGATCCTCGCCTCGAGCTGCGCCACGCCGGACGCCGTCGACAAGACGGAACTGGCGCGCCTGGTCGGGCGCGAAGGCGACGTCCGAATCGACGCCCAGATTCTCGGATCGAATCTCAACCTCGGCTCGAACATCGGCATCGTCTGGGAAGTCGAGAATCTCCGACCCGACCCGATCGCCATCGCCGACATCGTCCCCGAAGCTTCCTACGACCCGGACACCGGAGTCGTCTCGATCCTCCTCGGTTCGGAGGTCCCGGGCAACCAGCTACTGCCCAGGCTCGACCAGATTCTCTCCGGGGAAACCAGGACCTTCACCACTTCGGCAAGACTCGGCGTTCGACCGGCCCGGATGGGAGCGGCCGGTTATGTTCGCATCCGGCTCGCCTACCTCGCCAACACCGAGCCGTTCGCCGAGCTGATCGCCCTCGAACAGAAGGCGCTCCGCAACCCCGAGCTCGCCGAGCAGTTCTTCATGCCGTGGGTCGAGAGCATCCGGTTCGTCACGACCAACGAGGTTCCACTTCAGTGGAGCCGTCGTGAAGCGCTTCGCCACAACTGATGCGCGTCCCCGCCCACGACGACCCTGAGACATCAGAAAGAAGCGATCGCTTCCTCTTCGGTGTCGTAGACCTCGAATACCGTGATGAGCTGGGTGACCTGCAGAAGGTCCGAGATCTTGGATGGCAGATGAAGCAGCTTCAGCTTGCCACCTCGATTCGTGACCGAGTGATAGGCGCCGACCAGCTCGCCGATCCCGGACGAATCGAGCGTGGTGACCTTCCCCATATCCAGCAGAATCTTGTTGCTCCCGCTCTCGAGTGCTTCGACGATCGAGCTCTTGAGCTGGGTATCGCCTGAACCGATCGTGATCTTTCCTTCCGGCGCAATCACGTAAACGCCGTCCCGCTCCCTCGTGGCAACCTTCATTGTTCGAAACTCCTTTCGTTCCCGGAACCGCCCGCTTCCGCGGCCTCCAGATCGAGAACCTTCGACATCTCGATCGTCGTGCCACCGGATTCGGCGAACAGGTATCTTACTTCGTCCATGAACGTGTTCATATAGAAGAGACCGCGCCCGCTGGTTTTCAGCAGATTCGCGGGGTCGAGTGGATCCGCGACCTCATCGGGAATGAAGCCCTCCCCCTGATCGGTGATCGTCACCCGGAGCCGTCCGCCGACCATCTCGAAGGTGGCATCCACTCGTTTTGCGAGGTCGAGCCGGTTGCCATGCTTGATGGCGTTCGCCACAGCCTCCCGCACCGCCATACCGATCCAGTGGGCGCCGTCCTCCGTGGCGCCACCGAGCGAGCACATCTGTTCGGCGACCACCTGCACGAGCTCGATGTTCTCGTAGCGGCTGCTGACACTGACTTCGACTCGTTCGACTCCACTCATTGGCGATCGTTTGCGCGCAGATTCTACCGGGGCTTTCGGCCCGAGAGCAATCGACATCTCCTCAGCTCACCGTACTCAGACGCCGCAACTGTGCCAGAGCCCGGCGCGCTGAAGCGGCCGCCTCCGCGTCCGCCGCCCGGCCGGAATAGCGGTCAATCTGCTGGAACCTGACGATGGACCGAAGCATGGGAGAGAGTCCCGAAGCGGAACCTTCCACAAGGGCGAGCACCTCTCCTTCCGTAGCCGAATCCTCGACGTCGACTCCCATCCGGTCCAGCTCGACGAGAGTCTGCTCCCACAGGCTTCCCCGCCGCCGTCGCGACAGCATCAGACCGATCAGAATGGCGACACCGAGTCCCACGACCAGGAACGGAATCCAGCTCCTGATCAGCGCACCGGGGAAGTCCTGCCGGATCGAGCTCAGCCATCCGCGAGCGGTCTCGGCCACGAGCTCGGCGAGGCTCAACTGATCGGAAGCTCCATAGGTCAGGATCCAGCGATCCCAGAAGTACGAGAACGATTCCGCGGCCATCGCCACCAGCGCAAACAGGCTGTTTTGGCCGGCGTTGCCGGGCCGAAGATCCGCCGGTGTCGGATCGAAAGTATTCCATCGTCCGTCCGCTTCGACCTCCACCCAGGCGTGGGCGTTCCTGACCCTGATGATCCAGTACCCGCTCAGCCGGTTCAGATCCCCGCCGTAAAAGCCTCCGACGATCCGGGATGGGATTCCGATACTCTCGAGCAGAACCACCATTCCGGCCGCGAAGTACTCGCAGTGACCTTTCCTCACACGCAACAGAAAGTCGTCGACCGTCATGGTGCCGATCTCGGGCGACGAGGCAGAAAGGTAGGTGAAGGTGTTTGCAAGGTGTCTCTCGATGAGCCGGCTTGCCCGGATCGGGTCTCGCTCGGTGCCGACGATCTCCTCCGCGAGCGCGCGGATGGCCGGAGACTGCGGATAACCGGGATAACCGCTCATGACACCGGCAAGGGGCTGCGTTCGCTCGCTGAGCTCGGCCGTGAATGTCAGGGGGCCTCGATCGAGATCGACGCTCACCGGGACGCCGTCGAACTTCGAGAAGATCACCTCGTCGAGGCCCGAAACCGCCCATGTTCCCGCGGGGAGAAAAATACGACGGTCATTCGATCGCCGCTGCTGCACCTCGATCGACCCCGTTCTTCCCCCGGGGGCGGCCAGAACGTAGCTCCCACGCCGGGCGCGGATCTGATAGGTGTGATTCTTCGAGCTGATCCACCGTCCGTCGAGCCACGTGTCGTAGACGGCCGCTCTCAGACGAATCGGGAGAAACAGAGCATCTTCGCTGCCGGCCCAGACCCGTGCCACCACCTCGGGATCTTCCGAACCGACGCTTCCGTCCTCGAAATCGATGACGTCGCTGATGCCGGTCGACCGTGCCGCGGAAAGGCTCGGAACCCCCCGGACGAACGGATCGCGCAGGCGTGGAAGGAAGGGAAACATCGCCAGGGCGACGAGCATCGTCACGATCGTGAGAATGAGCGCGAGTCGTGTCCGCGGCAACGGGACGATCTCCTCCTCGAGGCTTCCTCTGACCAGCTCGTGGGTCGTTTCACGACTCAGACGCATGAGCTCGCGATAAGTCAGGATCAGGAATCCGATCATGTAGATCATGATGGTGGAGTGGGTCGAGGTCGCCGATACGGTGACGAAGATCAGAAAGGTCACGAACAGCCGCTGTCCCCCGTTCGATCTCCATTCGGATTCGATCGCCTGATAAAGAGCGATGAAAAACAGCAGATGGCTCGACGGCGCAATCAATCCCCGCGAAAACACCAGAACGTCGAACGGAAAAAAGAGCAGATAGAGGACCCCGCTCGCAGCGAGAACCGGAGCGGGTATCCGCACAGGCCTTCCCATCAGAGTGGCGGCCGCCAGGAACAGGAGGGCCAGGTGAAAGCCGGCCACGGAAGCCATCGACACGACATAGGAAAAATAGAACGGCAACGCCGCGAGCGCGGCGAGCGCAAGCTGCTCCAGTCGTGCCGAGTCAGTTCGTTTCATGACGAAGAGAAAACACAGCCGAGCCCGTCGGTCCGGGTGGCAGAGCCCCCTCGGTGCGCCGTTCCACGAGCGCGAGCGCAGTGAAAATGCCGGCCAGGCCGGTATCCGAGGCAAACGTCTGATTTCCGATGTGCAGAACGACGCCCTGTCCCCCCTCGACCGCCTCGGCGATGTAGCCGGTTGCTCCGCTGACGAGGTCCTCGAACTCCGAATCCGAGGCTGCCGTGGTCACCGCATCGAAGATCACATGCAGCCGGTCGCTCGACTCCGCCGAGCCCTGCCACACGACCCATCTTCCGGAACCGGCGGAACGCTTCCAGTGAATGTGGCGGATCGACTCTCCCTCGCGATAGTCGCGCATCGCGAACAGATCCTGTCCTTCCCCGGCACGGCTGGCCACCCTTGTGTCCCCCGTATCGGGCGCCCATCTCCGTGAACGCGAGGATGAGCGCCGGTTCGGGTACACGATCCCGCGCGTATCGATGCGCACCTGTCGTTTCTTCGTGAAAAATCCGAACGGAAACATCGTGTAGATATCGAGCTGCCTGAGCTCCACGCGTCCTCGCCTGCGAAAGATGAAGCGGACGACGACGTCTTCCGTATGGCGCGGAGGCAGCCGATCGATGATCGCAGTTCCATCGAGATCAGGGGACCGGACCACCAGATCGCGGACCTCGATCCATCGCGAGCCGTTTCTCACTCGGACGATCGCGTGCGCCGGCTCCTCCGCCCAGACGTCGCCGAGCTCCTCCACCTCGGGAGAAATCGCCTTGAGTCCGAATCGGGAGACGATCCCCGAAAAAATCAGACAGGAGAGCATCATCGCGAAGACCACGTAGAGAGAATTGTTGCCGGTGTTGAGCGCCGCGAAACCGATGCAGAAAGCAAAAAGGAGGAATCCCGCACCCGCGCGGGTGAGACGGACGACACCGTCGAACTGGAGGGCCCGAGCGCTCACCGCGGTGCAGCGACCGTGGTCAGGATCGTTCGAATCATCCGGTCGGCTTCGCCGTCTCTCGGAGAAAGCACGCTTTCCCCGCGGAGCACGATCCGGTGCGCCAGAACTGGCACCGCCATTTCCTTCACGTCGTCGGGCACAACGTAGTCCCTCTCGCGAACCAGGGCGAGCGCCTGGACCGCGCGATGAAGCGTCAGAGTCCCTCGGGTCGACACACCCAGCCGGACATCCGGATGATGACGAGTTGCCTCGACGATCGAGAGCATGTAGTCCACCACGCCCTCGCTCACGTGAATCCTCGCGGCGTGCTCCTGAAGCTCCCGCAGATCGTTCGAGGACATGACAGGTTCCAGCCTCGCCAGAGCGCGTTGCCCCCCGCCGGAACGAAGGATGTTCTTCTCATCCTCTCGCGAGGGATACCCGATCGTCAGCCGCATCATGAAACGGTCACGCTGAGACTCCGGCAGCGGGTAGGTTCCACTGTGCTCGACCGGGTTCTGCGTGGCGATGACGAGAAACGGATGCGGCAGCTCGATCCTCTCCTGCTCGATCGACACCGTCCCCTCGCTCATCGCTTCGAGCAGGGCGGACTGCGTCTTGGGCGTGGCCCGATTGATCTCGTCTGCCAGGAGAACATTGGTGAAGAGCGGACCCTTCACAAACTCGAATTCCTGCCTGTCCTGGCTGAAGATCGTCACGCCGATGATGTCGGACGGCATCAGATCGGAGGTGAACTGGACCCTCTGGAACTCCGAATCGATCGAACGCGCCAGAGCATGCGCCAGAGTCGTCTTTCCGACTCCGGGTACGTCCTCGAGCAGCAAATGTCCCCTTGCCAGAAGCGCCGCGATCGAAAGCTCGACGACTTCGGGTTTCCCCTGCAGCACCTGCTCGACATTCTCGCGCAGAGCTTCGACCCTTTCGATCGACGAGCGCGGTATGGGTATTGGTTCGCTGGCCATCGCTTTACTCAACGGTCCGGACTCCCGGATGGTTTCGCGGCGAGCATCAGGCCTTCTCGTAGTCCGGACCTCCGCCTCCTTCAGGCGGCACCCACGTGATGACCTGATACGGATCCATGATGTCGCAGGTCTTGCAGTGGTAACAATTGGTGAAGTTCAAGAAAGGTACCTTGCCGCGGCCATCAGCCGTCTCTTTCGGTTCGTAGACGTTCGCCGGACAAAAGTTGAGGCATGGATTTCCATATTCCTCGGTGCACCGCGTGATGCAGACTTCAGTATCCGCGATCAGGAGGTGCGCGGGCTGGTTCTCCTCGTGCTTGACACCACCGTGATACACGTTCGTAACCTTGTCGAATGTGTATTCGTTGTCGTATGGGATTCGGGAGGACGGTCCCGAACCCTCCGGATCGTGATCCCGGATCTTCTTCATCCGGCGATGGCCCGCCTCTCCCTCCAGGCGATTCTTCACGCCGAAGCCGCGGCCTCCGGTCAGGAGCGACAGACCGGCGTTCAGAAGTCCCGCGAGGCGGCCGTGCTCGAAACCCTGATGGAAGTTCCGCTGCTTGTAGAGCTCTTCGTGAGCCCACGATTTTCGAAACAGCGTTTCATAATGTGAGAGCTTCTTCTCGGAGTGGTCACCCGAAAGGATCGCCTCGAAGGCTGCCTCGGCCGCCAGAATCCCCGACTTGATCGCCAGATGAATTCCCTTCAGACGCGCTCCGTTGAGAAACCCCGCCGAGTCGCCCGTGATCAGAAATCCGTCGCCGTACATTCTCGGCATCGAGAAAAAGCCTCCCTCGGGAATCGCCTTGGCTCCGGCCTCGATCATCTTCCCTCCCTCGAGCAGTCGCTTCACCGAGGGATGAAGCTTGAATCGCTGAAATTCATTGTGCGGATCGAGGGAAGGATCGAAGTAGTCCAGGCCGACGACGAAACCGACGTCGATGACGTCGCCCTTCATCCCGTAAATGAATCCGCCGCCGAATGTGCGGGAATCGAGCGGCCAGCCGAGCGTATGGATGACGTCGCCCGGCGCCATCCTTCCTTCGGGAACTTTCCACAGCTCCTTCAAGCCGAGGGCGAACACGGGTGGGTTCTTTTCCGAATAGAGGTCCTTTTCGATCGCCAACTGTTTGGTCAGGGTTCCGCGTGGTCCTTCCGCGATGATCGTGACCTTCGCCCTGATGTCGACGCCCGGCTCGAAATTGCCCTTCGGCTGGCCGAGCTTGTCGACGCCCTTGTCCGCGGTTCTCACTCCCACGACTCGTCCGTCCTCGAGGAGCACCTGCGCCGCAGGGAACTCGGGGAAGATCTCGACCCCGGCGCCGGAGGCCTGCGCCGCCATCCAACGGGTGAAGGCGGCGAGAGAGATCACGTACTTTCCCTCATTCCTGAGCGGAGGCGGGAGGATCGGCGCTTTGAACGATCTCTTCTCCGTCAGGTACAGGAACTCGTCATCCGCGACCTCGGCTTCGACCGGCGCGCCCCGTTCCATCCAGTCGGGGATCAGCTCGGTGATTCCACGCGGATCCATGACGGCGCCCGAGATCCCGTGCGAGCCTACCTCGCGCCCCTTCTCGAGCACGGCAATCATCGTTTCCCCGAGATCACCGCCGCCGTCCCCATGGTCACGAATCAGCTTCGCCAGGTGGATCGCGGCAGCCAGCCCCGCGGGCCCGCCCCCTACGATGACGACGTCGACCTCGAGGTCTTCCCTTTCGATGTTCTGAAGCACGACCATCAACCCGGACTCTCCTCTCCCCGCGCGGGACGGGGATTCTATCGCACCCTTCATTTCACATACCGTCCGTCCGACTTTCGAACGAGCGTATGCTTCCACTACGCCTGGGCGACGGGCCCTGTCGGCCTAACCCCGGGCGCCGTTGAGTGTTATCGTGTGCACAGCCAGGGCAGCCGAATTGCTCTTGAATGGACCGGAACATCACCGAATGCAAACTCTCCTCATCGTCGAAGACAACCCTGTCGTTGCAGAAGGCCTGTCGCTGCTGCTTTCGCAGACCTCCCGGCGCGTGATCGCGGCGCCCGACATCGCTTCGGCCGGACTGCTCCTCGACCACATGCACGTCGATGCGGTCCTCAGCGACATCCGGCTGAGCAGCGACTTCCGGTTCGAAGGCCTCGAATTCATCGATGAGATCCGGAAAAAGGCGCCGAACGCCCGGATCGTCCTGATGACGGGCTCCCACATCAACGCGCTCGAGGAAGCCGCAATCACCCGCGGAGCTCACGGGCTGCTTCGAAAGCCTTTCAGTCTGGACGCGGTTCTCGCCCTCCTCGAGGATCCCGGGCCGATCACCGCGAATGTCGCGGCGATGATTCTCCCGACGATCGACGACATGATCTCCCGCAAGTCGATCCGGATGGCGTTTCAGCCGATCGTCCGATTCGAGGATCATTCGGTCATCGGTTATGAAGCCCTGGCCCGGCCGAACGTGGAGATCCTCTACGACCGTCCCGACGTGACGTTCCGCTATGCGTCGCTGATCAACCGGACGTCCGATCTGGAGATTCACTGCATCGAAGCCGCGATCGATCACTGGAGCAGAACGACCGGCGCGCCGAGTCTCTTCATGAACGTCCATCCGTCTTCACTCGCCTCTGCCGGTTTCTCTCGTCGCGTTCTGAGGCTCGTGGAACGAGCCGCTGTCGATCCAGGCAACCTCACCCTCGAGATCACCGAACAGGGCCCCCTCGACTTCAAGGCCTCGCTCGCGAACATCGAGGATTTCCGAGCTGCCGGGATCCTGCTCGCGCTCGACGACGTCGGAGTCGCTTTCTCGCACCTCCCTTATCTCGAGCAGATCCGCCCCGCCTGGATGAAGATCAGTCAGGTGTTCGGTTCCAACTTCGAACAAAGCGACACGCGGCGCCAGATCGTCCGCAACATCTCGGCTCTCGCGGACGGAATCGGCTGCGATCTGATTCTCGAGGGGATCGAAACCACCGAAACGCTCGACGCCGCCCGCGAAGAGAACATTCGATACGGCCAGGGTTATCTTCTGGGCCGGCCCCTCCTGGCCGAGACGATCGTGCCCAATGTGCTGGCACGTGATTCTCATTGAGTTATTTGGCTATGCGGGAGAAGTGTACCCAGGCGGGACCCGTCCTCGTAGTCGACGACGATCCTCACATCCGGCAATTGATCGCGGTGGTTCTCCGCCGGGCGGGAATCGAAGCCGAAACCGCTCCTGACGGCGCCGAGGCCCTCGAGCGGCTTCGCCACAAGGATTACTCGGTCATTCTGCTCGATCTGATGATGCCCCTGGTCGACGGGTTCGAGGTCATCGATCAGATCGCTTCCTGGGACGAAGATACGTACAGGCCGATGGTTCTGGTGATGTCCGCAAACATCGAAGGTTCCGCAGCAAGAATGAATCACCGCGTCGTTTCAGGCTTCGTCGAAAAGCCGTTCGACATTACATTCCTCACTTCGGTCGTTCGCAATGCAATCGAGCGGCTGGTCGGCGGATCCGGCCCGGCGCGCATCCTTCCATTCCCCGCCTGACGATCAGACGTGCCGGTGCTCCACCATGATGCACCGGTCCTGCACGACCTTGATTCCCGCCTCGGCCAGCGCCTTCGCCGCTCCGTCATTCCGAATCCCAAGCTGAAACCAGACGTATTTCGGCTTCACGCGAATGATGTCGTCGACATGCTGCGGGATGTCCTCCGACTTGCGGAAAACATTGACCATGTCGATCGGACCATCGATCGACGGCAGCGACCGATGGACCGGCTTACCGAGTATTTCCTCGACCTCCGGGTAGTAAACCGGTACGGGGATCACATCGTAGCCGACACTCGCCATGTACTTCGGTACGTAATGAGCCGGCTGGTTTGATTTGCTGGAGGGCTTGATTCCGAGAACTGCGATCGTTTTCGTATCTCGGAGCATTTCGGCAATGGACTCGTCGTCATCGATCAGGTTCGAGCTCGCGTCGGTCATGGACCGGTCCCTTTGCGAACGGCAGACCAGGAGGAAGAGTGAGGAGTGAGGAGTGAAGAGTGAAGAGTGAAGAGTGAAGAGTGAAGAGTGAAAGAGAAGAGTGAAGAGTGAAAGAAGGGCCGGGGCGGGTCGTGAATTGACGTGATGCCCTTTCCGCGTCAAATCAGTCACGAGCCCCCAACCAGATCCTTCGCCGTCCTTCGGCGGCTCAGGATGACGAGGAGGTGGGTTTCGCGAGAGCAAACATTCGTTCATGACCGTCGCTTCGCGCGAACAGAGCATTCGTCATTCTGAGCCCGGCGCAGCGCTGGCGAAGAATCCGGGCGGTGGCTCGTGGTCAAGGGTGAGAGTTTGGAGATGTTACCTTCGCGGCGTCTCTTCTTCACTCTTCACTCTTCACTCTTCACTCTTCTCTTTCACTCTTCACCCTTCACTCTTCACTCTTCTTTCAGCTCATCGCTGTTGCCAGGGGAACGAACTCCTTCTTCTGGCTGTCGGCGACTGCCTTGTAGGTCAGCTTGCCGTTCCACGTATTCACCCCGTCGGCGAGACCGGTGTGCTGCCGCACCGCGTCCTCCACACCTTCGGCGAGCATTCTGAGATATGGAAGCGTGGCGTTCGTGAGGGCGATGGTGGAAGTCCGCGGAACCGCACCCGGCATGTTCGCGACGCAGTAGTGGACCACTCCGTCCACGTCGTAGGTCGGTTTCGAATGTGTCGTCGCTTTGGTCGTTTCGAAGCATCCGCCCTGATCGACCGCGACGTCGACGGCGACTGCCCCTTTTTTCATTCGGGAGATCATCTCTCGGGTCACGAGCTTCGGCGCCGATGCCCCGGGGATCAGGACAGCACCCACGAGCAGGTCAGCGTGCTCGCAGGCGCGCTCGATATGGAGCGTATTCGAAGCCAGAGTCATGATCTGACCGTGAAAGACATCGTCGAGATAACGGAGCCGGTCGATGTTCGTGTCGAGGATCGTCACTCGCGCACCCAGACCGAGCGCCATCTTCGCCGCGTTGATCCCGACGATCCCTCCACCGATGATCACCACGTCCCCCGGGAGGACTCCCGGCACACCACCGAGGAGTACTCCGCGGCCGCCGTTCGGCTTCTGGAGGTAGTACGCCCCGACCTGAACCGACATCCGGCCGGCAACCTCGGACATCGGAGCCAGCAGCGGGAGCGAGCCCCCGCGTCCGGTGATCGTTTCGTATGCGATCCCGGCGATCTTCCGCTCGAGTAGTACGTCGGTCAGCTCCGGGATCGGTGCGAGATGGAGATAGGTAAAGAGATACTGACCGGGCCGCATCCGTGGATACTCTTCCGCGATCGGCTCCTTGACCTTGACCACGAGATCGGCAGCGCCCCACACCGCATCGGCATCGGGCAGCATCTCGGCGCCGGCCGCGACGTACTCCTCGTCGGCGAAACCGCTCGAATCCCCTCCACCCTTCTCGACATAAACCGTGTGGCCCGCGTCGACCACCTCCCGCACTCCGGAGGGGACCATGCCAATCCGCGACTCGTTGTCCTTGACTTCCTTCGGCACACCGATCTTCATTTCAATCTCTCCTGAACGGATGACTAACGATCCGAACCGAGATTGTATGCCTCAGCGGCGAAGGTTTTGCGAATCAGCCTCGATGGGAGGTCGAGCGGCGACGCGATGGTGGCGCGGCCCCGTCCGGTTCTCCGGTACCTTCGAAGAGCTCGGGGGCGAGCTCCTGCAGCGATCGGAAGCCATCGACCGCTCCGGCTCCGAACACCGCGTCGGGTCCCGGATCGCCCAGATCATCGGCGGCCGCGCGAACGATCCCGACCAGAGTTTCGGCGTCGACCCACGGCTTGATCCCCTTCATGAGAGCAAAGACTCCGGCTACGTGGGGCGTCGCCATCGACGTCCCCTGCAGCGCGGCGTATCCGACGACGTTGGTTTCCTTCATCGTCACCGGGCCCAGACCGTGCCGCAGCATGCTCTCACCAGACTCGCGGGAGATCCCGATCGTCGGAATCCAGTTCCCCGGCTGTCCCAGGGTTCCGATGATCACTCCTCCATTTTCCTGCCCGGCCACCGTGTGATTGAAGATCAGCGCCCCGATCGCGCCGGCAGCCTGCGCATTCGCGGACTTCTCCGCAAATGTGCTTCCTCCACGCCGGATCAGCGCGATGTTCCCTTTCACCGTTGCGGGAAACTCTCCCCTGTTCCCCAGCCCGCAATCGACGAGAGAGCCCACAACGGGAGTTCTGGGAGAGAACGCCATCCAGTGGCCGAAGTGGCCCGCTCCGGAAGCTTCGGTGATCAGAAGGCGAGTTTCCGAGTACGACGAATCGACGCCCACACCCGGGGCGGAAAGATCGAGATCCGCCGCACGCTGCGAGAATCCGGCGAGCGAGTCCTCTCGAGTCAGCGCCGCAACGCTCACGACCGACCGGTACGCCGCCGGATAGTCCAGCGTCGTATGAAGCGGCCAGGCATTCCCCGCCGCAGCGACAGCCACGACTCCCGACCGTCGGGCTTTCTCGAAGACCTCGTTCTCGAATTTAGAATGTTCTCCGCCTCCGAGTGAGAGGTTGATCACATCCAGATCGTTATCGACCGCCCACTCGACCGCGCGGATGATGTTGAGCGAGCTTCCCGAGCCGGACGAATCGAGAACCTTCAGCCCATAGAGCTCGGCTTCGGGCGCGACGCCGACTACACCGGCGAGGTCGTCCGCCGCTCCGATCGTCCCCGCCACATGAGTACCGTGGCCCCGGTCATCCATCGGGTCGTCGTCCCCGTTCACGAAATCCTTGCCACCGCGATATGCGTGAGCCAGATCCGGGTGCGTGTAGTCGATCCCCGTATCGATGACTCCGACCCGTACCCGTTTCCCCCGGCCGTAGTGCCAGACCTCGGGGGCGCGAACGCGGAGAATTCCCCATGGCGTCTCCTGCGATCCGGCGAGAGTCGAGGGGGGCGCGCTGTCGAGCTCGAGAGCTCGGCGCTCGTAGACCGGCTCGACGTAGCGGACCAGCGAGCTCTTCCGGAGCTCGCTCGCCTCGCTCTCGGTCAGCTCTGCAGCGAATCCATCGACGACCTCGATGCGGGCGATGACGCGATCTCTGATTCCCTCGAGCTCGGGAGCTCTGCGATCCGGATCGATCAGCGTGATCGCCGGAGGAGCGAACAGCTCCGCCGCCGGAACCGTCGTTGCGACCAGCCACTGCCTGCGCTGCGGTTCATCGGCGAACAGCGTGACGCCGGTACCGAGCACCAGCGCGAGGGCGAGCATACGCTTCATGAATGGCCTCCCGATTTCAACTTGGGTGATCTTCGACTCTGGACATTCCGAAAAAGGATGGTCAGGCCGCTCGAAATTCCAATCCGGACATCCCCGCGATTTCCGGGTCATCCGCCGATCCGGGACATTTCGATCCGATCGGCGCCCCCCGTAGCCTCGCCGCGGAGCTCCGAGTAGCGGTCGCTCCTCACGGTCCAGATCGCGCCGATCCGCTCCGAGATCCCGGCGTCATCGAGCCCGCTTCTCACGAGCGTGCGAAGGTCGTGACCTTCCGAGGCGAAGAGGCAGGTGTAGAGCCTGCCATCCGCCGAGATCCTCGCTCGAACACAGTCGCTGCAGAACGGTTTCGAGACGGAAGAGACGAAGCCGATCGTTCCTCCGCCATCACGAAATTTCCAGCTCCTCGCCACTCCATCCGAGTCGGCGACCGGCTCGATCGGAAACGCTGCATTGATCATCCGGACGAGCTCCGCGGTCGGGACGACCTCCTCGAGACGCCACCGGTTGGTGGTCCCGACGTCCATGTACTCGATGAAGCGGAGAACGACGCCATTCTCCCTGGCGAACCGGACGAGGTCCATGATCTCGCCGTCGTTGATCCCACGCCGGATGACCGAGTTGATCTTGATCGGTCCCAGTCCGGCATTCCGCGCCGCACCGATCCCTTCGAGAACGCGTTCAATCGACGTCGACGAATCGGTGAGTTTACGGAAGGTGTGCGGGTCGAGCGAGTCGAGGCTCACCGTGACCCTCTTCAATCCGGCGCGGGCGAGCGGCGGAGCGAGCTCGGCGAGCCGTGTCCCATTCGTGGTGAGGCTCAGGTCTTCGACTCCACGAATCGCCGCGAGCATCTCCACGAGCACCGGAAGGTCCTTCCGGAGGAGCGGCTCGCCGCCGGTCAACCGAAGCTTCCGGACGCCGAGGCGGACGAAGATGCGAGCGAGTCGCGCGATCTCTTCGAAATCGAGGATCTCGGAACGTTTCAGGTACTCGAAATTCTCGAAGGCCTCCCTCGGCATGCAGTAGCTGCATCGAAAATTGCAACGGTCCGTGACCGAGATCCTGAGATCACGGACTGGACGACCCAGGCGGTCCTCGGTTCGCATCAAGGTTCTGAACGAGCGGGGTGGACCCAAAGTTCCCCGAGCGTGAGGACTCACCGCGAGCATGATGGAATCGCCATTCCGTGAGGAGCGCAAATACGGAGGAACCCCATGACTCGAACCATCAAACCTTCCATTCTCATCCTGGCGATCACGATGCTGGCGGGATGCGGCTCACTCATTCGCTCGGACGACGCCACGCTCTACGAGGCCACTCGCTCCGAGGCGACTCGCGACTGGAGAGTCGTGAATCTCGTGAGTCCGGGCGCCGATCCTCATTCCTTCTCGCGACCCGATCAGGTCTCCGTGGATCATCTGACGCTCGAACTCGACGTCGACTTTGCGCGGGAGGTCCTCAGCGGCACGGCTACGCTGTCGATTGCGAACCACACCGGAGCAGATCGTCTCATTCTCGACACCCGCGATCTGACGATCCGTGACGTCACCTGGGGCGATGGCCGCGACGCTCGCTGGTTCCTCACCCAGCCGACCGAATTGCTCGGGCGAGCGCTCGTGATCGAGCTGGTCCCCGGCGTCGAGAAAGTCGTGATCGATTACGAGACGTCCCCCAAGGCCGCTGCGGTGCAGTGGCTCGGCCCCGAACAGACCGCGAGCGGCAAGCCGTTTCTCTTCACACAGAGCCAGGCGATTCTCGCCAGGACCTGGGTCCCCATTCAGGACACTCCGGGTGTGCGGTTCACCTACGATGCGACTGTCCGCGTCCCGCAGGGGATGCTGGCGCTGATGAGCGCGGAGAATCCGACCTCGATCAACGGCACGGGGGTGTACAGCTTCCGGATGCCGCAGCCGATCCCGTCCTATCTTCTGGCTCTGGCAGCCGGTGATCTCCGGTTCCGTTCGCTCGGCCCGCGCTCGGGCGTATATGCGGAGCCGAGCGTGGTCGAAGCAGCAGCCTCCGAGTTTTCCGACACCCCGAAGATGATCACGGCCGCCGAGGAGATGTACGGACCGTACCGGTGGGGTCGGTACGACATTCTCGTCCTCCCCGCCAGCTTCCCCTTCGGAGGGATGGAGAATCCGCGCCTGACGTTCGCGACGCCCACGATCATCGCGGGAGACCGCTCGCTGGTATCGCTGGTCGCTCACGAGCTCGCCCATTCCTGGTCCGGCAATCTCGTCACCAACGCGACATGGAACGACTTCTGGCTCAACGAAGGCTTCACCAACTATTTCACCGAACGGATCATGGAGGAGCTTTACGGACGCGACTATTCGGAGATGCTCGCCGTCCTCGATCTTCAGGATCTCCGCGAGGAGATCGACGATCTCGGGCCGACCTCCGCCGACACACACCTCTATCTCGATCTGGCAGGCCGCGATCCGGACGAAGGAATGACGAACGTTGCATACGTCAAGGGACATTTCTTCCTTCGGTGGCTCGAGCAGCAGTTCGGCAGGGAGAGGTTCGACCGCTTCCTCCGCGAGTGGTTCGACGAGAACGCGTTCGAGTCGAGAACGACCGCCGAGTTCGTCGAGTTTCTCGACGATCGACTTCTGTCTGGTTCGGAGATCGATGTGACGGACGTCCAGCGATGGATCTACAGTCCTGCTCTGCCGTCGTCGCTCCGCGAGCCGCAATCCGACCGTTTCTCGGAAGTCGAAAGGGAGATCGATCGGTTCATGACCGGCACGCCGGCAACGCAGCTCGAAGTCGATGGCTGGTCGACACATGAATGGCTGCATTTCATCCGAAATCTCCCGACGCTCGATGAATCGCAGATGGCGCGGCTCGACGCGGCCTTCAATCTCTCGGAGACCGGGAACAGCGAGATCAAGTTCGCCTGGCTGACCGCGGCAATCCGGGCGGATTACGACCCGGCCTACCCGGTCCTCGAACAATTCCTCACCGAGATGGGACGGCGCAAGTTCGTCCTTCCTCTGTTCGAGGATCTCGCAAAAACCGAGAAGGGGATGATCATCGCCCGGAGGATCTACTCGAAGACCCGCCCGATGTACCACACGATCACCCGCGATTCCGTCGACGAGGCGCTGGGCTGGAACGAGTGGAGAGAAGAGTGAAGAGTGAAAAGTGAAGAGTGAAGAGTGAAGAGTGAAAGGAGAGACGCCGCGAAGGTAACCTCTCCTATCTCACCCTAGAGTCACAAGCCTGCCCCAGATCCTTCGCCCGCGCTGCGCCAGGCTCAGAATGACGAATGTTGCGTTTGCGCGAAGCGACGATCATGGACGAATGTTTGCTCTCGCGAACCCCCGGTTCGTTATCCTGAGCCGCCGAAGGACGGCGTGAATCCGCATTGAGAGGTCAGGACAAGTGATCACGCGCCCGCCTCTCCTTTCACTCTTCACTCTTCACTCTTCACTCTTCACTCTTCACTCTTCACTCTTCACTCTTCACTCTTCACTCTTCTTCTTGAGGTTACCCTTCGCGCCGCCTCTTCTTTCACTCTTCACTCTTCACTCTTCACTCTTCTTCTTGAGGTTACCCTTCGCGCCGCCTCTTCTTTCACTCTTCACTCTTCACTCTTCACTCTTCTTCTGTATCCCCGGACACATGGTACGGGCACCCAGCGTACAATCCCCGCATGGGTAGCGACATCGCGGTGGTGCTCGGAGGAGGCGGCGCGCGTGCGGCCTATCAGGTCGGCGTCCTGCGTGCGATCGCGCGAGAGCGTCCGGAGTTCCGCTTTCCGATCATCACGGGCGTCTCGGCGGGCGGCATCAACGCCGCGTTTCTCGGGGCCGTCGGCGCCGATTGCTCTCTTCACCCCGTCGATCAGCTCACCGAGCTCTGGATGACGCTCCGGATGAAGGACGTCTTCGAGACGGACTCGCTCACCGCGAGTCGAATCGCGATGAGCTGGCTCAAGCGTCTCGCTTCGGGTGGCCGGGGGGCGCGAAACGCGAGCCCCGCCCTTCTCGACACGAGCCCGCTCCGGGAGTTTCTCGGGAAGGCGTTCAATGCCCGGGCGGACGGGTCCATTCCAGGCGTGGAGGAAAATATCCAGCATGGCGCGCTCGACGCGCTCGCGCTCACGACGCTCAACTACACGACTGGGCAGACGATCACCTGGGTGCAGGGGCGCGAGATCGAGACGTGGGAGCGCCCGAACCGTCGCAGCATCCAGACTCCGATCACCATCGAGCACGTCATGGCTTCAGCCGCCCTCCCGATACTCTTTCCTGCTGTGCAGATCGGCGCCTCCTGGTACGGTGACGGCGGCGTCCGTCTCTCGGCGCCGCTCTCGCCGGCCCTCCATCTCGGCGCACGCCGCATGCTCGTGATCTCGACCCGTTACAATCGCAGCTTCGAGGAAGCGGATATCGCCGAAACTCCCGGGTATCCCCCGCCGGCCCAGATTCTCGGCCAGCTCGTGAAGGCGATCTTTCTCGACGTCATCGATCAGGACGTCCTTCGCGTCGAATTGATCAATTCTCTTCTCGAGAACCTCGAGCCGGATGCGCGCCTCGGTCTTTCTCCGATTCGACTTGTCGTCGTCCGCCCCTCCGAGGATCTCGGTGTCCTCGCGGCTGGCTACGAAAAAACCCTCCCTCCCGCTTTCCGCTACATGACACGGGGCCTCGGTTCACGCGAAACGAGGAGCGCCGATTTCCTCAGCATGCTGATGTTCGAGCCGGAGTTCATGATGAAGCTCATCGATCTCGGCGAGAACGATGCGGACGCTCAGATGGAGGAGATCCTCGGCGTTCTGGATGAAGAGCGACCGGCGGAACAATCGCGAATGACGGGTGGTTGACCCGATTCGGTGCTGGGGAGTCGCCAAGTGGTAAGGCAGCGGCCTTTGGAGCCGCCATTCGTAGGTTCGAATCCTACCTCCCCAGCCAGTTGCCTCCTCTGAAGCAGTCTCCACGTTTGCCACCCGGACACGGACTCCCGCCAAGTCCGAACGTCATCCAGACTCTTAGCTCATCCCGCCGGCCGATTCGCCTCCCTGCGTAGAGACTCCATGCTACGCTCTTCTCGATGCGAGGCGTGTCCAAACGAGCACCCGGCGAGAACGCCCTCCGCGACGCGGCAATCATGCAGCGTACGATGAACCGCCTGCGTGGCGAAGCTCTCGTCCCGCGTGGCGTCTATCGCTTCGCTACCCACGAGGAGGCAGACGAGTGGATGATGAGGATGATGGCCGCTACTCAACAATCACGGCGAACGAAGTGAGCCCTCCTTCCCTCGCCCTTCGCCCCTCACTCCGAGTAGCGTGTCCGAAACTCCTCGGAGGCGAGCATCGTGCGGAGGATCACTTCCCGGCTGGCCCCCGCTCTGAGCCTTTCCTCGTAGAGCTGAAGCCCCGGCGGATCCGGCTCGCGAAGAAGAAGGACGCGATAGAGCGTCTCCACGAGCTCCCGATCGCTCTGTTCCTCGAGCCCCTCGAGCCGCGCGATCGCGAGATCCTCGATCGTCCTCTCGTCTGCGATGACCTCCTCCGCAATTGCCGGCGGGTAGCCCATCCTGGCGAGCAGCCCTTCGAGCGCAGCGACGTCCCACTCGAAGACCTCCATCACGGCTCCCGCCCCGAGGCGGTGCCAACGGAAAAATCGCTGCCGCAGTCGAGATCTTTCCCCCTTCCCGTCGACGATCTCCACGATGAGGTCGGTATTCAACCGGATGCCCTTCGGACGGTCCTCGAACAGGGCGACGAAGCGGGGCTTCTCGAACCCGTAATCCGGATGTGCGACGGCGACCATCGGATCCGGCTCGAGTCTGGCGGGAAGACGAACCGCTTCGTTCTGGAAGAGAAGATCGACCGAGGAAATCCCGCGCGGCGAGAGAGCCCATCCTTCGACGGTGAGCCTGCCGTGAACCTCCCCCTGCTCGCGCGGACGATAGAGATGACCGAAGGTCGCATCGATCCAGGTGATCCCGTTCCTGTCGAGAAACACCTCGAGGTTCTCGCGCTCGCTTCGCCCGGCCGGGTCGACTCCATCGAGCGCTGCCATCTCTCCGGCTCGTGGCTCATTGGAAACGACCGCAAAGACGTAGTCGTGACCCGAGACGTGAGGAAATCGGCGGAGATAGCGAAGCCTCCCGCCGGCGAGCTGGTCCTCGAGCCAGCTCCGAATCGCTGGTGGCGCGTCGCGCCGGTCGTTGTGAACGATCACGAGCGATGCATCGTTCGACTCGAGCTTCGCCATCGCCCCCGGACGCACCGGGTCGGCTCCGAAGACGTCCCGGAGCTCGTCATGAAGCGGCGTCATGAAACCGGACGTCCCGTTCATGATCGGCTTGTTGTGGATCGTCGACGCGAAGACATACCGATATTCATGATCTCCTCCGATCGGCAGCTCGAGCGTTCCACCCGACACCGGCGCATCGCGCAACCACTCGTAGACCGCTGCACGCTCGGTTGAAACGACCCACCAGTGAATCGGCGCCGACCAGAGCTCAGCGAGCATCAGGAGCGGAACCGTCACCGCGATCAGGATCCGCCGCCACCCCTTCGTCCACCGGAGAAGGACGCCGAAGCCGGCTGCTGCCAACACCGACAGGCCGCAGTAAGCGATCATCGCCCATCGCGCCGGCACTCTGAGGCTTCGGAAGGGCTCGAGTGCTGTGAACAGTGCCGTGTGGAAGGCGGCATTCAGCCCGAGCGACCCGAAGAATCCGATGACGACGAGCGCGAGTCCGATCCAGATGACATCGTTTCGATCCGCCCTCGCGATCGTTTCCCCGAGGCTGCCTCGGTCTGCCATCCATCGCGGATAGCGGAACCAGAGCCGGACGATGGCGATGCAGATGAAGGCGAGCAACGGAATGGAATCGAGAAGGCCTGCAACCCTGGAGAATGAATCACTCGTGTGAAGGAGGCCCGCAATCACCCCGACCGCGGCGATGAGAAGAGCCAGATCGAGCCGACGGACCAGCGACGAAGCCGCAGATTCCCCATCCTTCCGGACTTCCGCTTTCCTGACGCTTCCGCTGCGGCCGAGCAGGGCAACGCCGGTAAGGAGCAGCACGAACGCTCCGGGAAAGAGTGTCCTCTCGGATCTCCGGATCTCACGTCCGAGCTTGCCCCAGGTCCGGCTCGACTCCGCGCCGACCGTCCAGTCCGCCACGGTTGCCGAATAGAACGAGGCCTCCCCCGAATCACGCACCATTCCGTACTCCTCCGACGCAATCCGGTAGGGAACGAGGATCGGTACGAGCAACAGATTGGCGATCACGAAAGCCGTCGCGAAGAAACCCCACGTGCGAATGTTCCCGACTTCTCCTTCGAGTGCGAGCACAACGAGGGCGAGCAATGGGATGGTGACTGCTGCAAAGAGGAGCCAGTGAATGTTCGACAGGCCGTTGAAGACGTAGGCGACGATGAAAACGAGGGCCGCCATCCGCCCGGGCCGTCGCATGAGGGAAACGAGCGCCGCGAAGCTCAGCGGAAGCCACACGGCCCAGACATGCTGCAGATGCGCGAAGTGCTCGAACCGGTACGGGAGGAGCGCGAAATAGATCCCGGCGACGAGCGAGACCAGCTCGACCCACCATCCCGTGACCAGATCCGACAGCAGCGTCCGAGCGAGGACGTGCGCGCCGTAACCGGAGAGCGCGATCCCGGCGATCATCGCCACGTTGTATGCCGTCAGCGGCGAAGCGCCCGCGAAGCGGAGCGGAAACGTGAAGATCGCAATGCCGTAGAGGTTCTCGCTGAACGCGAGACTCCACGGATCGGGATGAAAAATGTTCGCATGGAAAAGCGGCCGGCTCGAGAACGTCGCAAGCCAGTCCCAGTGGAGTATCCACGCATTCAGCAGCGGGTCGCCGGGATCGTTGACGGCGCGATCGAGGAGCCGGGCCAGCGGCCAGCTCGCGCCGATCGCGAGCAGTGAGTAGGCGGCGAGCCAGCCGATCTCTCGAACCACCAGTCGCGCTCTCGGAATGCGGCTCATCGGCGAGATCCTATCCGGGAAGTGGGGCTGGGAGGAATTCGGGCCTGGCTCGTCGAAACGACCCTGGGCATTCTCGCACGCTACGCACGCCTCCCGAGGCCGGGTCCCCCCGGTTGCCACTCCGTTTCGAGGACAGCTGGATCGAGAGGGGAGGCGGGAATATCGCCTGACTAACATGGTTGGCTAAGCCATGATCGAGGTCAACATTCACGAAGCCAAGACTCATCTTTCCAGACTTCTGGCAAAGGTAGGAGAAGGCGAAGAAGTGATCATCGCCCGCGCGGGCGAGCCGGTGGCGAAAATCGTTCCCTTTGCGCGGTTGTCTCGCAAGCGGATCGCAGGAACCGAGAAGGGTCGCATTACGATCGACCGGGATTTCGACGCCCCTGCCGATCCCCTCACCTTCGCATGAATCGATGAGAGTTCTGTTGGACACACACGTTCTCTTGTGGTGGCTCGCTGAGCCAGAGCGTCTGAACAAGAGAACGCGCGGGATTCTCCAGTCTCAGGACAACGAGGTTCTTCTCTCTTCGATCAGTGTGCTGGAGATCGTGATCAAGAGCGACCTCGGAAAACTGCAACTTTCCGAGCCTCCGGAGCAGTTGATCAAAAGAGTGATCGTCGAGCAGGCTCTCGTACCGCTGTCGGTGAAGCACGATCATGCGCTGGCGGTGGCCTCGCTCCCGAGGGTTCACGCCGACCCATTCGATCGCGTGCTGATCGCTCAGAGCATCACCGAGTCCATACCTCTGCTGACTGCAGATGCTACCTTTCGCTCCTACGAGGGCCTCGACGTCATATGGGCGGGCGGCCGGCAGCAGTGACCTAGAGAAGAGTGAAGAGGCTGTTACTCAAAGCCCTTCACTCTTCACTCTTCACTCTTCGTTCACTCCACTCCTGATAGAAGGTGCCGCCCTTCTCCGCGACGCGGCGAATCGCCTGCGAGGGCTCGAACCGTTTGCCGTGCTCCTTCGCCAGCGCTTCGAGTCGTGCAAGAACGCGGTTGGAACCGAGAGTATCCCCGTACCGGAGGAGCCCGCCGCGGAATGGCGGAAAACCGGTTCCCATGATCATTGCGAGGTCGACGTCTGCTGCACTCGCCGCGATTCCTTCGTCGAGAATCCTCGTCGCTTCATTGATCATCGCCAGGATCATCCGCTCGGACATCGCCTTCCGGTCGCCGGCCACGGGATCGTCGACTTCGAGAAGCCGGTAGACGTCCTCGTCGGGCTCGTCCCTCTTCCCGTTGTCCCATACGTAGATGCCACGGCCGTTCTTCTTTCCATAGCGCTCGTCCGCGACCAGCGTCTCGACCAGAGGCGAAGCCTCCATCCGGTCCCCGAACGCCTCCATCATGATCTGCCCCGACTTTGCTGCGATGTCGATCCCGACCTCGTCGAGAAGTGCGAGGGGTCCGAGCGGCATCCCGAAATCGGTCATCGCTCCGTCGATCGACCCGATTGAATTTTCCTCGATCAGGAGGAAACCCGCCTCGTTGATGTAGGGAGCGAGGATCCGGTTGACGATGAACCCCGGGCCGTCCTTGCAGATGACCACGGTCTTCCCCATCCGCTTGCCGAGCTGATGGATCGTCGAGACCGTCTCGGGGGAGGTCTTCTCGCCGACGATCACCTCGACGAGCGGCATCTTGTCCACCGGACTGAAAAAGTGCATGCCGATCACATTTTCGGGATGGCTCGCAGCCTCGGCGATCCGCGTGATCGGAATGGTCGATGTGTTGGTGGCAAAGATGACGCCGGGCTTGCCGACCGATTCGACTTCGCGAAGGACTGACTGTTTGATCTCGAGCTTTTCGACGACGGCCTCGATGACGACGTCGACGGAGCGGAAGCCGGTCCAGTCGGTCGTCATCGTGATCTTCGCGAGACTCGCCTGCATCTCCCGGCGGCTCAGCCTTCGCTTTTCCACCTTCTTCTTCCAGATCTTCGACGCGGCGCGCATTCCGCCGGCGAGCGCATCCCACGAGATGTCGCGGACTCGGACCGGAAGATTCGCCTTCTCGACCAGCGTCTGAGCGATGCCGCCGCCCATCAGGCCCGCCCCGAGAACGCCGACCGAGTCGACCTTTGCGGGATCAGGCCCTTCGTGGCGCTTCGCCGCCTCCATCATGAAGAAGAGCCGCACGAGATGCGGTGCGACGTCACCCGTGATCAGCTCGGACGCCGCCCGCGCCTCCGCTTCGAGTCCCGCTTCGTAATCATCCTCGAAGCCCTTCTTCATCACCTCGATGGCTCTCAACGGCGCCGGATAGTTTCCGAGCGTCTGCTTCATCACACCCGACCGCGCCTTGTCGAAGATCACTTTTCGCGAGAGCGGATTGCCTTCGACATAGATGCGTGACTTGTCCGCCTCCTTCTTCGAGGACTGCCGCCTGGCGAACGTCCGGGCTGCATCCATCCGGATCGACGCGGGGATCACATCGTCGACGAGTCCGATCCCCTTTGCTTTCTTCGCCCGGATGTTCTTCCCGGTCAGGATCATGTCGAGCGCGGCGGGAAGTCCGACGATCCTCGGAAGCCTCGTCGTGCCGGTCCAGGCGGGGATGATGCCGAGCTTCACCTCCGGAAGGGCGATCATCGACTTTTCCCAGTCGGTGATCAGCCGGTAGTCGCAGTTGAGCGCCATCTCGGTGCCGCCCCCCATGCAGACCCCATGAATCACGGCGAAGGTCATCTGGGGAAGGCGGGACAGCTTCGTGAAGACGCTCTGTCCGTACCGGACGAACTCCGCCGCTTCGCTGGCATTCGGCACGTCCTGAAATCGGGAGATGTCGGCGCCCGCGATGAATCCGCTTTCCTTGCCCGATGCGATCAGGACCCGGGTGATCGAGCTGCGCGCCGCGATCTCGCCGAGGATGCGGTCGAGCTCCTCGACGCTTTCGGGAGTGAACTTGTTGAGCTTCTCATCGGGGAGATCGAACCAGAGGATACCGATGTCGTCCTCTTCGTCCAGCCTCCAGGCGTGGCGAACCACGGGTTCGGCAACCGTCATCTCAGACAATCTCCTTATCGGCTGTCGGCGAGGTCTTCCTCGGCGTAGAGATCATCGATCAGAGAAGCGTACTTTTTCTCGACGACGCGCCGTTTCACCTTCATCGACGGGGTGATCTCCCCATCCTCGATCGAAAAATCGCGAGGAAGAAGAGTGTATTTTCGGATCTGTTCCTGCCGGTCGATTCCGGCGTTGTAGCGTGCGATCTCCTCGTCGAAGATTTTCCGCACCCAGTCCTTCTGGATGAGCTCTTCGAATTCGGTGCCGGACTCCCCTCGCTTCTCCCGCTCCTTGTCGAGCCGCTCGAAGTTCGGGACGATCAAAGCGACGAGAAACCTTCGTCGATCACCGATGATTACCGGGGTCGCGATCCAGGGAGAGGTCTTGAGCTGATTCTCGAGCGGCTGCGGGGCGATGTTCTTGCCGTACGCGTTGACGATGATGTCCTTCTTGCGATCCGTGATGACCAGGAATCCGTCCGAATCGATCTTCCCGATGTCCCCGGTGTGGAACCATCCCTGCGGGTCGATCGCCTGGGCCGTCGCCTCCGGCTTCTCCCAGTAACCCTTCATGACGTGCGGTCCTCGGGTCAGGATCTCTCCATCTTCGGCGATCCTCACTTCGATCCCTTCGATCGGCTTCCCGACGGTCCCGAGCTTTCTCGCCTCGGGCGTATTGACCGAGATCACGGGGGAGGTCTCGGTCAGTCCGTAGCCTTCGTAAATCTCGAGTCCGGCACCGATGAAAAACGCCGCGAGATCCGCCGAGAGCGGCGCACCTCCCGACATGGTGAATCGGACGTTGCCGCCGAGCCGCCCGAGAATTTTCCTGAAGACGATGGCATGAGCAACCGCGGCCTTGATTTTCATTCCGAGCGGCATCGGCTTTCCTTCGACCGCGTAGGGAAGCTTTTCCTGCGCGACGCCGAGCGCCCAGTTGAACAGCTTGAGCGAGATCCCCCCCTTCGCCGTGACGGTGTCGAGAATCTTCGCCTGCATCTTCTCGAAAAGCCGCGGGACGGAGGCGAAGAGATTCGGCTTGATCACCTGAAGGTTCTCGCCGGTTCGGGTCAGATCGTCGTTGTAGGCGATCACCACACCTCTGGCGAGGAGAACGAAGTCGAACATCCTCTCCAGAATGTGGGTCAGCGGAAGAATGCAGAGTGCGACGTCTCCCGGTTTGACCGGAATGAGATCGAGCGACGCCTTAACGTTGCTGGCGATATTTCCGTGCGTGAGCACCGCACCTTTCGGCTCTCCGGTGGTGCCGGAAGTGTAGACGATCGTCGCGATGTCCTCGGGCGTTACACGCCTGACGGATTGGTCGAACGCCGCGCGACCCTTCTCCGCTTCGGTGCTTCGGCCACGCTCCACGATCGATTGAAAGGTGTAGTCGCCCTGATCGGCGGCGCCGTCACAGAGGATCACATGCCTCAGCGAAGGAAGGCCGCCTCGTATGGAGCGGATCTTTTCCATCTGCTCCGCGTCGGAGACGATCACGGCGACCGAACCGGAATCGCGCATGATGTACTCGATCTGGCGATCGATCAGCGTGGCGTAGACCGGCACCGAGATCGCTCCGGCGGTCAGAATCGCGAGATCCGACATCGTCCATTCCGGCCGGTTCTCCGACAGGATCGCCACCCGATCACCGCGGCGGACTCCGAGCTCGGTGAGTCCCATCGAAAAATGACGAACCGTGTCGCCAAACTCCGTCAGCCCGATGTCCTTCCACTCCTCGCCGTCCTTGTACTTCATCGCAACGGCGCGATCGATCTCGAGGGTTCGGAGATAGATTTGCGTGAGTGTCTCAATCATCGTCGCGCTCCTGCCGTCTGATTCAGGGACAAGGCCATCATATTCGATGATTTCAGGTCAAACGGGAGGGAAGCGGAAGAGTGAAGAGTGAAGAGTGAAGAGTGAAAGGAATGCTTGACTGGGAGGGCGAGCCTCCGGTGAGCCGCGATCCTGGAAACCGAACCTGAAACCCGCAACGATCTGGGCGGTGTTTGGCGCCCGCTATCCAATCCCGCCAGATCGCGGCTCGCCAGAGGCTCGCCCTCCCGCTGGTACGTGGCGAAAGGCTGTTCTTTCTTTCACTCTTCACTCTTCACTCTTCTTTTCTCTCTTCTTTCTCTTTCATGTCGAGGACGTCGGCGCTCGTCGCCCAGCGGGAACCGTGGTGGCGGACTGCGAGCTCTTTCCAGATTTTCGACAGCGCATCGAAGCCTTCGCGTTTGTAAGCCACCGCCCCCTGCCAGTACATCACCTCAGCGTGAACCTCGTCGATGCTCGTGAGGCTCGCGGCGATGTCGAGCGCGGCGGCCGCCGCGTCCGGCTCGTTCCCCACGAGCCGATCGAGGGCGAGTGCCATGTGAAGCCGGGCGCGAAACTCTTCAGGCGGAAGCCAGCCGGTCCACCGCGCCACCTCCGAGCCTCGGCCATTCAGAACGACGAACATCGGTGCCCAGATCGGTTTCGCCGAGCGGAAGAGATGACGAAGCTCGGGTTGGGGCTCGCGAATGTTCACCTGAACGCTGATGAAACGCGCGGCGAGGAGCTCCTGGACAGCGGCGTCGGGGTACGTCACGGCACCCATCTTCCGGCATCCGAGTCAGCCGGGGGACCACATTTCCAGCAGGATCGGACGACCCGTTTCAGCGCTCAGCGCGGACGCTTCAGCCCACGGAATCCACTCGACCGCCATCGTGTGATCGTAGCAAAAACGACCGCGCGACGACCTGATGGTCAGTTCGGCTTCTCGGAGCCGGGAACCCACGCGACGGATCGCGCCTGGCTCCGTTCGGTCGCGGTGGCCCACAACTCCTTCGGGTCGGAGAAGAGAAGGTCTTCATGAGGGGGCATGACGGTCCAGACCTCGTTCGCGATCTCGCTCGCGAGCTGTCCGGGCCCCCAGCCGGCATACCCGAGGATCAGCCGCAGCTCCTCTGGCGGATTTGCGGAGATCCGCCCGAGGACGTCGAGTGAGAGGGTCATGCGAAGGTCGTCCATCTCGAAGATCGATTCTCCGATCGGCTCGGCGGAACGGTAGAGGATCAACCCGGAGGTCGGTTCGACCGGGCCACCGAACCAGGCCGTCGCATCCGGCCGGCCGGCCCATTCGATGTCGAAGCGCTCGAGGACCCGCGCCAGCGGGATCTCGGTTGGGCGATTGAGGATCACTCCCGCGCTGTACTCCTCCTCGTGACCAGTCAGCAGAATCACGCTCTCGAAAAAAAAGGGATCGAGCACGTGGCCGGTGGCCACGAGCAGACATGGAGCTCTCAGAAACTGGATCGTCTCCCCCACGGATCCGATTGTACCTTCCCGAGACGGGGTCGGGTCTGAACATGGAACTTAACCGGTGAAGCCACGGCAGATTTGTCCGTTCTCGAGGTTAA
>JAHWKK010000027.1 GCA_019347945.1 Acidobacteriota bacterium
AAACAACCCCCACCCCGCGGGGGCGGTCGCGCTGGGTGCTGTTTGTTGGGGCGGGGTTGTGGGGGGGGGGGGGTGTGTTTTCTCATTATCAAATAACCCGCGCTTTAAGTTGAACCTCGAGCCCTGCGCCTTTTTTTTTAAACATAGACCCCCCCGACCCCGCCTCCTGGCTGTCCCGCTTACTGTTCGGCAGAGGCGGGCTCGATGGCGATGAACCGCCCGAGACGTCCGCGATCCCGGTATTTCACGACGCCGTCGACCTTGGCGAAAAGGGTGTGATCCCGGCCCATTCCGACGTTGGGTCCCGGATGAAACCGGGTACCGCGCTGGCGCACGAGGATCGACCCGCCGGTCACGAGCTGACCGTCGAACTTCTTGCATCCGAGCATTTTGGGATTCGAATCACGACCGTTTCGCGATGAACCCTGTCCTTTTTTATGAGCCATCCTGCGCCTCTCGTTCTCTTCAGACCGAAATCTTCTCGATCCGGATGTTGACCAGATTCTGTCGATGTCCCGTCTTCCGCTTGTACTGCTTGCGCCGCTTTCTGCGGAACACGATGATTTTCTTTCCGCGCTCCTCACCGAGGATTTTGGCCTTGACGGTTGCCCCGTCGACCAGCGGGCTTCCCACCTTCGGCTCGTCTCCGCCGAGCATCATGACGTCGAGCTCCACCTTGCCGTCCTTCTCGGACCCGAGCACGTCCCGCTCGACCGAAAGGGTGTCTCCCTCGGAGACGCGATATTGTTTCCCACCAGCACGAATCACTGCGTACACGATTTGACCTCCGGATTGCGCAGCACCCGGCAAAATATTGGTCCGCCAGGGCTGGCGCGAAGCAAGACACCTAACGCACCCCCGCGGTGACCCTATTCCGCGGGACCGGGCCACGAAGCGTGGCGAGCCCCCGGCTGCTGACTCAGAGGTTTTCGCGGTTGATGCTGACCCGGCTCACCTGGCGGAGATCCCGCGTCAGAATCTGAATCTCACGGATGATGTCACCCGTCCGGCCTTCGAGAAGCTTCTCCCGGATCTCCTCACGCACCTCGGAGTACGGAAGGAAGCCTTCCTCCCGGCGATCCTCGAGCAGCACCAGATGCCAGCCGAACTCGGTCTGGAAGGGCTCGCTCATCTCTCCCGGTTCGAGAGAAAAAACGACGTCGTCGAACTGTCGGACCATCTTCCCTCGCCCGAACCATCCGAGATCGCCACCCGATTCAGCCGAGCCATCCTCGGAGAACATCATCGCCATTTCAGCAAACTGCTCCTCGTTGCCCTCGAGCTGAGCGGCGAGTCCGACGATCTTCGTCCGGGCCTGCTCCATGCTCGTGGCATTGCTGTTGGTCCTGTTGATCACGTTCGCGCTGTCCGCTGTCGCAATGATGTGCCGCGCGCGAACCTGAACCGGACGGCGATACAGAGGCCGATTCTGTTCGTAGTAGGCCCGCGACTCTTCCTCCGGAACGACCCGGAGCGAGATGACGTCCCGGACGTAAGCGTCGAAAAGCGCAGATTCCGCCGCCTGCTCCATCAGGAAACGTACCTCGGGCTGCGACTGGAAGCCGTCCTTGAACGCCTCCTGCAGCAGGAGTTTCTTCTGAATGTGGTTGTCGAGAAAGTTGATCCGTCCGCCCGTCAGTTCGTAGTTCTTCCGCATCTCCGGAGAAAGGTTCATCCAGAGCCGGTCGAACTCCTCCCGGGTCAGCACTTCCCCGTTGATGTTGGCGACGATCGCATCCGGATCAGTCGCCTTCACCTGCGCCAGAGACGCACCTGCGAGCCCGACCATGGTGAGAAAAAGAATCGTTCGTTTCATTGATACCTCCGTCGATTGCTTACGACGGCGCAATCAACGGATGGGTTACGGCAGCGATTCCATCGCGATCTTTGCTCTGCGGTTCGTCGGACCTGTTCCTGATGACGATAGGCATCTCGTTGAGACGAGCGATTTCTTCCAGTGTCGCCGCTTCATTAGGACGTTCCAGTAGCGCTATACGGGTGACGGAGGAAACACGCCCGGGCGCAGACGGGTCAAATCGCGGTCAGCCCGGCGGGGAGAAGCTCCGGAGAAATTCGATGAAAACGTCGCGATTCTCGTCCATCGTGGCCGCCGGGCCGGTCGCTTTCACGAACCAGGGTCCTCCCTGGCCCTCCACTACGGCAGCCAGCATCTTCGATCCTGGGCGCGGCTCGGCGATTCCCGCCATCGGAGACGGAAGGAGCGTCCCCGAGGCTTCGAGCATGCTCACCTGGTAGTCGCCCGCTCGAAAGACTTCCCTCCGCGGCGGGCCATCGACGTCGATCTGACCGAGCCAGCGATCGAGATTTGCCTCGACGGACCCCCCCTGGCCCTCTCCGAAAAAGAAGACCACGACCTCTCCTTCGCCGGCCGATCCCGGGATGGTGGCCTGAAGAACCCGCATCGAGCTCGAGGGCGCCGTTTCGCGCCACTCCGGCGGGACCACCCAGCCGGGAGCTCGCCCGGCCAACGGCCCGGGAGCTTCCGCGGGCCGGGAAGCCTCCACGCCATCCATTCTCGGCGGCCCGATCTCCTCTTCCGGAACCGGACCTCCGCAGCCTGCCATGAGCAGCAGAACGGCGGTGAACAGCCTCATCGAATCCCCCCGACCGCCTCGGAAAGCGAATCGCGGGTCGCCGGAATCTTCACGACGTAGCGATCGGTCTCGGGAAGGTTGCGCATCAGCCCGGCGACCAGTCGCTTCACGTTGTGGGATCCGCCGTTGTAGAGCGCGAGCGCCCACCGTTCGCGATCGGCACCGCTGAAGCCGAGCGCCTCGGCGTCGTCGAACCGGCTGTCGAGATGACGTACGAGGAAACGCGCCGACTCTGCGGGAAGAAATCGTGCGTCGAGCTCGCATCCGAGAAATTCGGCGATCAGATAGGCATGGTTCTTCTTCGCCTGCTCCGGATCGAGCCCGAGACCTTCGCGGATCAACCGGTCCCGCAGGCCCGTGATCTCGTCGTGATAGGCAACCCAGTTCTCCCGCTGGGTTTCCTTCATCAACTCGTACCAGAGGAGAGCTTCCTGCCCAACTCGATCGATCTCTTCGTCGTCGGGCCTCGCGAAGAGTTTTTCGAGCCGCCTGACGATCTGCTCGTTCCTGACCGACGCCTCCTCGGTTGCGCGGAAAAGCTCGGGCGAACCGAAGCGAGCAAGCGTCTCGATCTGCTCGTCGCCTTCTTCGATGAGCGTCCAGGTCTGGTCGAGCAGTCTGCGGGTTTCCTCATCGGGACCGCACTCGAGCATCCGGCGAGAGACGACCCACGCGTCATAAAGCGGCTTTTTCTGCAGATACGCGCGCGTACCTTCGAGGTAGGTCTCGGTGACGAAGAGCTTCCCGCCGAAACCTTCGTCGATCCATGCGGCCGGGGTCGCCTGTGCGAGCCCGACTGCTCCGGCCTCGGAAACGAGCCACGGCCGGCCGTTGGTCTCCGCATGAGCAACCGCGAGAATGAGCTCGGTGCCGAGCTCCGAGCCTTCGAGCTGCCGTGCGTCGCTGATCATGCGAACCAGTGCCGCGGAATCGCGCGTCCACATCCGCGACAGCCGGCGCGCGAGCGCAGCTTCGCCGGCACTGAGCGGAAAATGAGGATCGGGATTGAAGGCGAAGCCGCCATCCGGGCTTCGGACATTTCTCGGCGGCTCGGCGGGCTCGGAAGCAGACAAACCGGTGGCGAAGATCAGGATCGCCAACAGGATTCCCGCCACTCTCGCCATCACATCAACCGCCTCCGCAAAACGAAGTCTATTCTCTGAGGCACTCGATGTGAAGGAATCTTTTCAGAGATGAAACGATTGGTCGCGCCGAACGAACCATCCGATCGGATCACGACATGAGACTCCGTTTCGCACCTTCCCCCACCGGCTTCCTCCATGTCGGAGGAGCGCGCACCGCGATCTTCAATCTTCTCCACGCGAGACGTCATGGCGGACGCTTCATTCTTCGGATCGAGGACACCGACGTCGAGCGGTCGGAGACGCGCCACGCCGATCAGATTCTCAGATCGATGGAATGGCTCGGCGTCGAATGGGACGAAGGCCCGCACTTTCAGAGCCAGCGCCTCCCCCTCTACCGCGAGAAGGTCGAACAGCTTCTCGCCGCCGGCCGCGCCTATCGCTGCTTCTGCACCGTCGAAGAGCTCGCCGAGGAGAGGAAAAAGACCGAAGCGTCCGGTCTCCCATACCGCTACTCGGGAAAGTGCCGCGAGATCCCGGGCCTCGACCCGGACGTTCGTCACGTGATCCGCTTCCGCGTTCCGGATGGAGACGCCATCGTCATCCGGGATCGCATCAGAGGCGATGTTCGCGTCGACCGAAGCGTTCTCGACGACTTCATCCTCGTCCGGACGGACGGCAACCCGACCTATCACCTCTCGGTCGTCGTCGACGACATCGACATGGGGATCACGCTCGTCGCTCGCGGTGAGGATCATCTCTCCAATACTCCGAAACACGTCCTCCTCTTCGACGCGCTCGGAAGCAGCGTTCCGGAGTTTGCTCACGTACCGCTCATCCTCGGCCCTGACAAGAAGCGGCTCAGCAAGCGGACCGGCGCGACGTCCGTCGAGGAATACCGCGATCTCGGCGTTCTTCCGCAGGCTCTCTTCAACTTCCTGACGCTTCTCGGATGGTCCCCGGGCGATGACCGGGAGATCATCACGCGCGAAGAGGCCGAAAAGGTCTTCGATCTCGGGGACGTCAACCGCTCCGCGGCGGTTTTCGACACCGACAAGCTGATGTGGATGAATGGCCAGTACCTCGGAAGCGCCCCGCTTTCCGAGGTGATGACCGGCGTCCGGCCTTTCATCCGCTTCGAGATCGACGACGCAGAGAGACTCGAGTCGGTCGTCGAGCTGAATCGAACGCGTGCACGCTCGCTCGCAGATCTCGCGGAGTCGATCAAGCCATACTTCGCGAGCGATGACGAGATCGAGTACGACGAACAGGCCGTGAAAAAACACCTTCGCGGGGAGAAGCTCGGTGAGCGGATCGAGCGTCTTCGCGATCGATACCAGGGGCTCGAACCGTGGACAGTCGAATCAACCGAGCAAGCGCTGCGGGAGGTCGCCGAGTCGATGGAGCTCGGCGGAGGCAAGCTGATTCACCCGCTGAGGCTCGCGGTGACGGGTCGCGGAGTGTCTCCTCCGATTTTCGACGTTCTGGCGCTGGTCGGGCAGCATGCCACGGTCGCCCGTCTCGACCGGCTCCTGGAATTCGTGAAGAGTGAAGAGTGAAGAGTGAAAGAAGAGACGCCGCGAAGGTAACCTCTCCGTACTCTCCCTTTCACTCACGAGCCCGTCCCCGGATCCTTCGCCGTCCTTCGACGGCTCATAATGAAACGACCACGAAATTGCGTGGACTTCGACCCACTTGCAGCGCTTCGCCTGGCCTGATGTCCCACCCTGCAAGGTCCCTCGCTTGCCCACCCGACCGCCCGCTCGGGACGACGTCGGTTTGAGTATGGGGCGATGGAGTTTTGCGGGCTCCGGTTTTCATTCCCGCTTCGCCGGCGCAACGCGACGGGGCGGCTCAGCAGGAGCTTCGCCCTCCCGGTGATGCTGGACATCACGCAAGCTCGTGGCGGTGCGGCTCGGGTAATTGTTTGGATGTCGCGAGATCCACGAGATCGACCGGACCCGGATCTCATAGAATTCATCGATGCGATTCTCCATCCTGCTTCTTTCAAGCATGATCTTCATCGCGTCCTGCGCGACCGATACGATCCAGCGATCCACTCCAATGACACTCGACGACATCGCAAACGAATACGTCAGGCTGGTTCTTGCCCTCGGACATCATGACGAGGGTTACGTCGACGCCTACTACGGTCCCGAGGCGCTTGCCCGCGAGGTCGCGGCTGACACTCCGGACGTCGCATCGATCGCCGTCAAAGCACGATCTCTGATCGGTACGCTCGAGTCGATGGACGAACCGGGCGACGAGATGCTCGCCCTGCGCCGGAATTATCTCGTCCGCCAGCTCCGCGCGCTCGAGTTCCGCACCCGGATGCTACGAGGTGAGCGCTTCTCCTTCGATGAAGAGAGCGCCGCTCTCTATGGCGCCGTCGCACCACACAACGACGTGGCGGTCTTCCAGAGGATCATCGATCGGCTCGACACCATTCTTCCCGGCACGGGCCCCGTTGCCGATCGTTATCTCGAGTTCCGCAGAAATTTCGTCATTCCTCCCGAGAAGCTGGACGAGGTGTTCGTCCGTTCGATCGAGGAATGCCGCGCCCGCACCGCTCCGTGGCTCGATCTTCCCCAGGGAGAAAGCTTCACCGTCGAGTACGTCGGTGACAAGCCGTGGAGCGGCTACAACTGGTATCAGGGCGGTTTCATCAGCCTCATCCAGGTCAACGCCGACTACGACATTTACGTCGATCGAGCGATCGATCTCGCGTGCCACGAAGGCTACCCGGGGCATCACGTCTACAACGCGATGCTCGAAAAGAATCTGGCGCGGGAGAGAGGCTGGATCGAGACGACCGTCTATCCTCTCTACAGTCCGCAGTCGTTGATCGCGGAGGGAAGCGCAAACTACGGAATCGAGATGGCGTTTCCCGGGGAGGAGAGAACTGCCTTCGAGCGCGACGTTCTCTACCCGATTGCCGGTCTCGATCCGGGCCTGGCCTCGCGCTACGCCGAGGTGCGTGCCCTGGTCGACCAGCTCGGGTATGCGGGAAACGAAGCGGCGCGACGTTACCTCGACGGCGAGATATCGCGGGAGGAAGCAACGGAGTGGCTCGAGACCTACGCTCTCTCCGAGCCCGACCGGGCGGCCCAGCGCACCCGCTTCTTCGACACCTACCGCTCGTACGTCATCAACTACAACCTAGGAAAGGATCTCGTCCGGGAGTGGGTCGAATCCCATGGAGACTCGCAGGCTGCCCGCTGGGCGGCGTTCCGCAGGCTTCTCTCGACACCCCTCCTCCCGCAGGATCTCGCCGTCGATTGAGATTCGATCACCTCAAAACGCCGTTTCGAGAAATGCACGGCGGTCCGTCCCGGTTGATCCACCCCGTAACCGGTCCGATCGATCTCAGATCCGCCGAGCTCGATCCGCGTTCCGGGAAAAACCTCATATAGATGTTTCGTCTGGAAAAAGTCTTCATCTCGGGCTTCAAGTCGTTCTGCGACCCGGCGGAGCTCTCCTTCCCCGAGCGGCTCACCGCCGTGGTCGGGCCGAACGGATGCGGCAAGTCGAATATCAGCGACGCGATCCTCTGGGTTCTCGGGGAGCGGCGCGCCAGCCATCTGCGCGGCGACAAGATGGAGAACATCATCTTTCAGGGATCGTCTCGCCGACGGGCCCTGGGAATGGGAGAGGTCGAGCTCACGCTCTCCACCGAAAACGGCCATCCGGCAGCCGAGAACGGCAAACTGACCATCCACCGCCGCGTCTTCCGATCGGGAGAGTCCGAGTTCCGCCTCAACGGCAAACGGGTCCGGCTCAAGGAGATCGCGGACATCCTGATGGATACCGGTCTCGGGATCCGGAACTATTCGGTGATGGAGCAGGGGAAGATCGACCTGATCCTCTCCAACAAACCGCAGGATCGCCGCAAACTGATCGAAGAAGCCGCCGGGATCACGAGCTACAAGGCCAAACGGCGTGCCGCCGAGCTGAAGCTCGACGAAACTCAGGCCAATCTTCTCCGGATCGACGACACGCTCTCCGAGATGACGCGGAGTCTCAATTCGCTCAAGCGACAGGCTTCCCGCGCGCGGCGCTACGATGAGCTGGCATCGCGTCTGTCGGAGGCGAAGCGGTCGCTCTACGCGGCAAAGCTGATCGAGGCGAAGCTCGCGATCGAAACCGCGGCAAAAGCGCTGGACGAGTCGCGTGAATCCGAGACGGCGATGAGCTCGTCGCTGCAGGAGATCGAGTCGAATCTCACGGACGCCCGGAAGTCTCTGGCCGAAAAATCCGCCCTTGCCTCGCGTCTGCGCGACGAGCTGTCGCGGCTCAACGCCGAAGCCGAGCGTGTCCGGACCTTCATCGAGGAATCGGAGAAGAGCGTCAGCGATCTGACCGCGAGAGAAGAGGCGGCTCGCGCACAGATAGGCGAGCTCGACCGCGAGGCCGGCGAGCAGCAGGAGCTCGTGCAGCAAAAGTCGACTGAGCTCGCCAGCGCTACCGAGACCCGGGATCGGCTCAAAGCCGAAGCCGATGCGCTCGAGCAGACACGACAGTCGCATGCCGACCAGGTGCGCCGGCACGAGCGTGCAATCGCCGAGGCCCGCGAGAATCTGATGCTGACGATCGCACGCATCTCGGACGCGCGCAACCAGTCCCACCAGATCGACATCGCCGTCGAAAAATGCGAGTTCTACCTCGGCAAGCTCGACGCCGCGGCTCAGAAAGTCAGCGAAGAACGCGACTCCGCGAGATCGGTCGCCATGGACTGGGAGGGAAAGGTCCGTGCGACCGAGCAGCGTCTCGTCGAGCTGCAGAGGCTCGCCAGAGCCGCTCTCGACGACGTCGAACAGATCCGGATCGAGCACGAGTCTTCCCGCGAGAGCCTCGCCCAGTCCCGCGACCTCATCTCTCAAACAACCTACAAGATCGATTCGCTTCGCACTCTGATCACATCTCTCGAAGCGCAGGAAGAGACCGTGCGTGGGGCGATCCTCGAGATTTTCCCGCACGCCGAGCCCGCCGTCGGCACCGTGCGAGCGGAATCGGGATACGAAGCCGCCCTCGATACGGCTCTCAGCGAGATCATGCGCGCGGTTCTCATCGGCAACACCGACGATGCGATCTCCGCGGTAAGTCTCCTCAACAGCCAGCAGGCCGGTCGTGGAGCCTTCGTCCGGACGGATTTTCGGGCCACTCCACCTGAACACTCCGGGCTCCGTTCGCTCGCCTCGGTCATCGTCGGCGAAGGCACCGAGGCCGATGCCGTCCGGGCAGCGGTCGGGGGGATCGCGGTGACCGACACGCTCGAAGAGGCTCTGGCCCTTTCGAGCAGCCACCCGGGAATTCGCTTCGTCGCAAAGGACGGATCACTCGTTCACGGATCGCTCGTCGCCGGCGGCTCGAGAAAAGAGAGCCGCGGCGTTTTCACGGTCAAGCGGGAGCTCGAGGATCTCGAGAGCACGATACGCCAGGAGAAGGACCGTTCCGTCGAGATCGACCGGAAACTCACCGACCTCGAGCATCGGCTCTCCTCGGCGGACGATGCTCGAATCCTGGCCGAGGAGAGGGCCCGCCGCGCCGAAACCGAGCTTCAGGAGATGCGGGCCGCACGCGACAACGCCTCGACTCAGCTGCAGCGTTTCGAGAGGGACTTCGAAACGACCTCGGAAGAACGATCCATCTTTCTCGAAGAGAAGCAGCAGCTCGCCGAGCGAAAAGCGCGGGCTCTCGAGGAACTGCGAGCGCTCGAGGCGAATGAAAGCGAGATGGAGTCCGAGCTCCACGAGCACGAGAACGCACTCCGCACCGCTCGGGGACAGTTCGAGGAATCGACTGACGCCGCATCGCACGGACGCGTGGAGCTGGAAGCCGCCACCGGCAGGCTTCAGACGGTTCGTCGGGAGCACGAGAACCTCGCGAGACTGGTTCATTCGCTTCAGAACCGGCGGGACCAGCTCGGTAACGAGATCGAGAATCTCCAGTCGCGAATTGCCCAGACCACCGAAGCCATCACGACCTCGCAGAGCCGCCTCGAGGAGCTCGACAACAGCCTGAGCGAAGGCGAGCAAAGACGCGTAGCCTGGGATCAGGAGATCGCCGAGCTCGAGGCCAGGGTCGCCGAGCTCGATGAAAACTCCGCATCGCAGCGATCGCTATGGAACGAAACGCGCGAGGGGCTTTTCGAGGCCGAGCGCGCGGTCGACCGGGCGAACAGCCGCATCGACCACCTCCGTGAACAGATTCAGATGGATCTTCACGTCGGAATCGAATCGCTCGCGGAGATCGAGCCTCCTCAGGACCAGGAAGCGCGCGTCGCTCTCGAAGAGGAGGTCGCCGCACTGACCGAAAAGATCGACAAGCTCGGCCCCGTCAACGTCCTCGCCATCGAGGAGTACGAAGAAATCGAGGAACGCGAAGGCTTCCTTCGAACCCAGCGCGACGATCTGGTCCAGGCGATCGAGTCGCTCAGAACAACGATCCGGAAAACCAACGCGACATCCCGCGAGCTCTTCCGCGAAGCGTTTGCCGCGGTCAACGAGAATTTCGGCAAGATCTTCGTCTCGCTCTTCGGCGGAGGCTCCGCTTCGATGCAGCTTCTCGACGAAGACGACATCCTCGAGAGCGGAATCGAGATTCACGCCCAGCCTGCCGGCAAGAAAACCCAGATCGTGGGACTTCTCTCGGGTGGCGAGCGAGCGCTGACCGCCCTCGCTCTTCTCTTCGCGATCTTTCGCTACAAACCGAGCCCCTTCTGTATCCTCGACGAGGTCGATGCCCCGCTCGACGAGGTCAACAACGAACGGTTCGTCAAACTCCTCCGCGCGATGGCGCACGATACGCAATTCGTCGTGATCACGCATTCAAAGCGCACGATGGAAGCGGCCGACGTTCTCTACGGCGTCACGATGGAGGAAGCGGGATGCTCCAAGCTCGTGTCGGTCTCGTTCAGCGAGGTCGAGGGAGGCGCGGCTTAGGAACGCCGGTCCGGAGTCAGCGGACACCGCATCCCTGAGGCTGCAATTCAGTTGCTCATCGCGCCGGCGACGAGCGTGGTGAGCTCGGAAACGTCGAAGGGTTTCCGGATGACCGCTTTGACGAACTGTCGGGGAATGCGCTCGACCATCGCATCGTCGGCCGCCGTCATCACGACGATCGGAGGGACCGTCTGATGCCCCCCGAGTCGCTGAAGGACCTCGAGCCCGTCGATTCGCGGCATCATCAGGTCGAGCATGATCAGGTCATACTTGAAGCCGGCGATTTTCTCGAGAGCTTCTCCGCCGTCGGAGGCGGCGTCGGCTTCATAGCCCGCTCGTCTCAGAATCACTCTGACCAGATTTCGGACGAATTCGTCGTCATCGACGACGAGAATCCGTTGAGTTTCGCTTGCCGGCATTTGAACCAAGAGACCTCACACCCGAGACGTCGTGAGAATCGGCCTGCAGTTCCGATGCCGCATGCGATCGAACACTACAGCTCCGGGAGGGTCAGTGCCCGGTCCGACCAGAATTTACGTCCGACGCTCAACGCTTCCTCGAGCCGGTCGAGAAACTCTGACCGCCCGATGAGCCGCGCTCCGAGCCGCGCCATATGTGGCGTCATCACCTGCACGTCGATCCAGCTCTGACCGTGCGCACGGAGGCGCTCGACCAGCGCCAGCAGCGCGATTTTCGAAGCGCCGTCTTCGAGATGAAACATGCTCTCTCCCGAAAAAGCGCCTCCCGGATCGACGCCGTAGAGCCCCCCGATGAGCCGCTCGCCATCCCAGACCTCGACGCTGTGCGCATGGCCGCTCCGGTGGAGCCGGCTGTATGCATCAATCATTTCGGGCAGGATCCAGGTGCCGTCCTGGTCGGGTCTGGAGATCTCGGCACAGTGCTGCATGACCCTCTCGAATGCAGCGTCGATCGTGAGCTGGAAGCGCGAGCGCCGAATCTCCCTTCGGAGGGTCCGCCCGATCCTGAGCCGGTCGAAGTCGAGCACCGCCCGGCGCCGGGGACTGAACCATACGATGGGCGTCTCCTCGTCGACCGGCCACGGAAAAATCCCCTTCGAGTAGGCATCGAGCAACGTTGCGGTGGAGAGATCATTCGAAAGACCGATCACGTCGTGGGGCGCATTCCGGGGAGACGGAAATCGCATTTCAGTCGCTTCTCATGACATTGCGCCGAAGAGGCGTTCGGCGTTCTCCCGGAGGACGAGCCGCTCGATCTCCTCGCCGTACCCGAGCGCCCGGAACGCCTCGACGTTGGATCGGATCGATGTCACGCCGGGAGATGGCCAGTCCGTGCCCCAGAGGACCTTCTCCGCGATCGACTCCAGCCTGGGAACGTAGTGTGGCAGACGCGAGGGGGGGATACCGGAGAGCTCGAGGTGGACGTTCGGATGGCGTCTCGCCAGAAAGAACGCAGTCTCGCCATACATCGGCCGTCCCGCATGCGCGAGAATGATCGGGAGATCGGGAAAATCGACCGCGACGTCGTCGACGGGCATCGGATCGGCGTAAACGTTCCGGGCTCCCGGGAAAACCGAGGTCCCCGTATGGACCATGACCGGCACGCCGCGCTCTTCGCAGATTTCGTACAGATCGCCAAGCCGGGGGAGCTCGTCACGATACGAGTTCACCCGGAAGAGCTGGTGGGGCGGATGGAGCTTCACCATCCGGACACCGAGGGCCAGAATGCGCTCGGTTTCCTCACGGACGTCCGGCGTCGCGAGAGGGTGGACCGAGCCGACCGGCAGCAGCCGTCCATTCGTTCCTGCGGCGTAGGAAGTGATCCAGTCGTTGACCTCCGCAGTGAAGCCCATCACGTCGGGGGCGACGTAGTTGATTGCACAGGCGCGTCCGACCCCCTCCCTCGCGAGGTACGCCATGAGATCGGGAGGACTCTCGATGAGTGCGCGGACGCCGTCGTGCGCCTCGTCATCCATCAGGCTGACTACGGCGGGCTTCATCAGCGACCACGGTTGCACGTGAATGTGAACGTCGAACACTTCCATTGCGGTCATGAAAATATCAGCCGCATGCTCGTTGCGGTATCCGGACACGCGCCGCGTAACTCCTCCGAGGCCTGCAGTGCGTCGGGAAGTATCGATCGGGGCACCGTCTCGAACCCCCGCGCTCGAAAGAATTCCTCCGCCGTCGTCGTCAGGAGATAAAACTCCCGGATACCGCGAAACCTGAGCCGATCGAGGATTTCCTGAACGAGCCGGCGCCCGAGGCCACTACCCTGCCGGTCCTCGGCGACCGCGAGCGATCGGATCAGCGCCACTTCTCCATAGACCTCGGCTCCCACGCAACCGACCAAGTGTTCATCCTCTCGAGCCACGACGTAGCGCAAATGATGTCCGGTGATCCCGGCGACGGGAAGATCGCTCCGCTTCAGCAGATCGATGACATCGTCGATGTCTCCCTCCGATGCCCGCCGTATCGTCAGATGGTCGAAGCGCACGTTGTCCGATGATCGCCAGCTCCAATCCCCATAAATCGGACGCATTCTATTCCAGCGCGAACACGACGCTGACCATGTAGGCCTTCTGCTGGCGTCCGGACTCGATCGGAACCGAGCTGTCTGCAGACATCCGCGCTTCGACGGCCATCACTCCAGGACGTGGCGGCGTGATCGCTCCCTCGGTGATCGAAAGCGTCGCACCCAGCCGTCGCCCTGCGGCCTCGGCGAGCAGAAGCGCCTTCCTCCGCGCGTCTGCATATGCGCGCGTCAGCCCCTCGTCATCGCCTTCACCCGGATCCGAAACGATGAACTGAAGTCCACCGCCCGTGTTTGCCCCCGCGTCGATCGCAGCCTGAAGAAGTCTCCCGGCGACCGCGGGATCCCGCTTCCTCACGACAATCTCATTCGAGACCTGATACCCGACGATGCTCGGTGTCCGCCGCCGGGCACCTTCGTTTCCATAGTCCATCTGCGGCCAAACAGAAAAGTTTCGCGTCTGGATCTCGCTCCTGTCGGCGCCGGCGGCGAGCAGAGCGTTGATCACCGCCTCGGTTCGGCGGTTGCTTTCGCTGACCGCCCCGTTGACGGTATCCGCCATCGTCTGAACACCGACCGTGAAGGTCACCATGTCGGGCTCGAGCGAGAGCGTCGACTCTCCAGTGACCGAGATCGTGTTCCGCTCTCCTCTCGCAGGGGTCGTGGCGGGATCGGTCGACGCCTGACCGTACGCACACGACACCGCCAGAATCAGAGTCATTGCCATCGCTGCTGATCTCATGAAGCCTCCTGTCTGGAAGATGTGTTGCAGTTCCGGAGTTGGTAACCGCGACATCGGGGATGGTGTTTGCCAATACCTCGCCATTTCCGCGATGTCTCGGAGAATCCGGAAGAGACCAGACGAATATGGCCGATCCAAACGACAAAGTACCGGGACAGGTTCCGGGACCATTCTTCGTCGACACCCAGTGCATCGACTGCGATCTCTGCCGGGAGACCTCGCCCGAGAACTTCCGCAGAAACGACGAGGAGGGCTTCTCCTACGTCTACAAGCAGCCGGAGACCGACGAGGAGAGAGAGCTCTCGCAGGAGGCTCTCGAGAACTGTCCGGTCGAGGCGATCGGCAACGACGGCTGACACGGCCGGTTGCCGGTTGTCGGTTGTCGGTTGCCGGTTGCCGGTGGCCGGTGGCCGGTTGCCGGTGGCCGGTGGCCGGTGGCCAGTGGGCGGTTGCCAGTGGCCGGTTGCCAGTGTGCAACCAGGTTGATCGTCACCACTCTTGTCCAGGTGGATTGTTACCACCCTGAGGTGGCGGCAAGAGCTGTGGATCCATGGAAAGGACTGCGGGTGCTCGTCTCTCCTTTGCCCTGAGCGCTTCCCGCGTTTGGTGTTCGCGATCGGGTCAGCCCGCACCAGCGGGCGACAGATCTTAGCCCCCGGCTTCAGCCGGGGGACAGAAGCTTTCCCAAATTCAGTGTCGAGCCCGCTTCAGCGGGCGACAGAGTGGTAACAATCAACCTATACATCTCTGTTAACAATGTACCTGGATCGTACCCGGCAACTGGCAACCGGCAACCGGCAGCCGGTTATCAGACTCTCGCGCGGACCGCCTGGTACGCCTGTTCGTCGCGAATCAGATTCGATGGAAGCGACATCCGCGAGATCTGCTCGTTCACGTCGGCGATCCGGTTTTCCGTCACCGGGTGTGTCGAGAAGAACTTGTCTACGGCTCCGGGAGATCCCCGCCGATTCTGAATCAGAGTCTCGAACATCGACACCATGCCACTCGGGTGGTACCCGGCAGCCGTCATCCAGTTGACGGCGAGGTCGTCCGACTGGCGCTCGGCGTCACGACTAAAGCTCGCGAGGGCGCCGGTGCCGACGATCTGTGCGAGGATCGCCTGATACGTTGCGGGATCCTGTCCGAGAACGATGCTCGCGAGGATGTTCAGCCCGTAGGCGCGGCTCATCTGTTCGGTCGCATGCCGCTCGACGCCGTGAGCGATCTCGTGAGCCATGACGCCCGCGAGCTCGTTCGCCTGATCGGCGGCATTGATCAGGCCCGTCGTCACGTACACGTGGCCGCCGGGGATGTTGAAGGCGTTGATCTCGTCGGACTGGACCACGTGAAAGTTCCACGGGAGCTGCGCCATCGAGGTTTTCGAGACGATCGCCTGGCCCAGCCGGTTCACGTACTGGTTGACCGTCGGATCACGGTTGATCGTCATCTGCCGGGCAATGTCGGCCTCGAGCTGCCGTCCGAGTTGCCACTCCTCCTCGAGCGAGATCAGATTGAAGCCCCCGCCGCTGCTGCACGCGGGAGCGATGAGGGTCAGGATGATGATTGTCGGAAAAATCAGCTTCGCTTTCATGAATGCTCCCCTTTCGGCTTCGTACGCCCCTGGAGAGCAACCTCTCTGCCATTCTGTCGATGCTCGACATGGAGGGCCGCGATTCCCATCCCGAGCCTCCCCTTCGGTTTGCCATCGATCACCCTCGAAGCCTATGATTTCGTGCAAATGTCCCCCCGCGGCAAGCAGTCCCTGCCCGAAGCCCTGGCGCTCGTCCTCGCCGCGAGAATTCAGGATCCGGAAGTGCTGGGAGCGGTCTCGCAGATTGCGGCCGACGAGAAATGGATTTTCGTCCCGTTACGCGAGGCGATCGACGTCGACGAATACCCGTGGGACGCTCTGATCGTCGATGCCCGAAAGAGCCCCGAGGACGCAATGGAGCTCTGCGCCTCGATCAAGGACGATCCGCATCGCCGGGACCGTTACGTGATCGTCGCCGCGGCGGCAGAAGATGTCGAGCGGCGAGTCAAATCTCTCGATCGCGGTGCCGACGACGTCGTCTCGATCCCGATCCGGGAACGCGAGCTCGTCTCGCGACTGAGAATTGCCGCGAGAGCCATCGAGCTGAGACGAACGCTCCTTCTGACTAATACGCGGCTCGAGCGGCTCGCGAGCTCCGACGCGCTCACGCAGCTGCACAATCACGCCACGATCCATTCGCTGCTCGCCGGGACATTCTCGATAGTAAAGGAAGCTCGTGGCCGCGTTTCGATTGCGCTGGTCGACATCGATCACTTCAAAAGGATCAACGACACGCTCGGCCATCTCGCCGGCGACCGGGTCATCGAAACGCTTTCCACGGTTCTGGCGAACGCGGTCGGGACCAGAGACTCGGTGGCGAGGTTCGGTGGCGAAGAGTTCGCCGTTCTGATGCCCGACTCGACCGTCGATGACGCCGTATCCACCGCCCACACCATCCGGGCAGCCATTGAAGCACACTTCCGGGACCAGCCCGAGCTCCCCGACGTCACCGTGAGCATCGGGGTCGCAAACTATCCGCAGACCGCATTCACGAGTGCAGAGGAGATGTTCGACGCCGCCGACATGGCGCTCTATCGCGCAAAGGACGCCGGCAGGAACACGATTCGAGTCGAGCGTCGCACGTCACCGCGCGAGAAGCATCTGGTCATCGCCACGCGCAAGAGGCGACGTGAACGCCAGCTCGGAATCCCCCCGAAAGTCGAAAAGATCGTCGATTACGACGGCGACGACACAATCTCCTCGCGTGCAGGCCTCCCGAGTTTCCTTCGGGAAACGGACGACGAAAGCGACCGGATCGAAAATTAGCCAGACCGAATCAGGCCCGGTTCTCGACAGGGGTCCGGACGCGGCCGAGCCCGGGACCCCGCAGAAACCCCCTGCGGCGCACGCTGCGCTCGTGGGTGCCGGAATCCTCATCTCCCGCGTGTTCGGCTTCGCTCGCGAGAGCGTCATGGCCTTCTATCTCGGGGCCAGCGGACCCGCCGACGCCTTCCGCGCCGCGCTCAGAATCCCCAACTTCCTCCAGAATCTCCTCGGTGAGGGCGTCCTCTCGGCATCCTTCATCCCGGTCTACGCAAAACTGATCGCAGAAAAGGACGAGAAAGCCGCCGGACGCGTTGCCGGCATCATCTTCAGCCTTCTCGTCGTCGTGGTCGGTGTACTCGTGATCGCCGGGATGCTGCTTGCCGAGCCGCTCGTCGATCTGATCGCGGGCGGCTTTTCGGGTGTGAGACGTGAGATGACGATCTCACTCACGAGAATTCTCTTTCCGGGCGTCGGACTCCTCGTCCTCTCGGCGTGGTGCCTCGGGATCCTCAACAGCCACCGGATGTTTTTCCTCTCCTACGTCGCCCCGACGATTCTCAACCTCGTGATGATCGGTACGCTCATCTATTTCGGGGCGAGGATCCAGGGATATTCGCTCGTGACGGCGCTCGCCTGGGGAACGGTCGTCGGAATGTTTCTCCAGTTCGCCGTACAGGTTCCGTTCGTCTACCGTTATGCGCCGACACTCCGATACGGACTCGACGCCGCTTTCGAGCCCGTCAGGGAGATCATCCGCAATTTCGTGCCGGTGGTTCTCGGCCGGGGCGTCGTCCAGGTCTCTGCATTCATCGACATGGCCATCGTCAGCCTTCTCGCGGCAGGAACGATGGCGACGCTCGGATACGCACAGGTCCTCTACCTGCTCCCCGTGTCGCTGTTCGGCATGTCGGTCGCCGCATCGGAGCTGCCGAAGATGTCCAGCGTCCTGGCGCCGGACGCGGAAGCGAGAGAGATCCTTCGCGAGCGCCTTCATGCAGGACTTCGACAGATCGCCTTCTTCATCGCTCCGTCCGCGATGGCCTTCGTATTCATCGGCGATGTACTCGTCGCAGCGATTTACGAAAGGGGGCGATTCACTTCCGGCGACACTCGGCTGGTCTGGTACATCCTGATCACGATCTCGATCGGGCTTCTCGCGGCGACGTTCTCCCGGCTTCTCTCGTCGACCTACTATGCGATGCGCGACACGAGGACGCCGCTTCGATACGCGATCGTCCGGATCACGGTGAGTGCGGCGCTCGCGTACCTCTTCGCAATTCCACTCCGCCCCCTGATCGTCGAGCTCTTCCGGACGACCGGCATCCCGATTCCGGCGGTCACGAACCCGACGAATGCGCTCGGGCTCATCGGCATTGCGATCGGTGGAACCGTCGGTGGCTGGGTCGAGTACTTCCTTCTGAAGCGGACTCTCACCCGAAGGATAGGGAAGTTCAGCGAAGAACCGTCCTTTCTCATGAAGCTCTGGTCCGCCGCCCTCGGCGCGGGAATCGTCGCATCACTGGCGGCGAGACCCGCAGCGGAGTGGGTACGCTCGATCATCACCGGCCGGTTCGGGATCAATCACATCGCCGGCGGCGCGGTCGCCGCACTCATTTTCGGGCTCGCCTACCTCACCTTCGCCGCTCTGCTCCGGATCCCCGAGACCCGGAAGCTGCTGCGCCGGATTCCGCTGCTCAGGCGATGGGCATGACCCCGCTCCCGTTGTGACCGGAAAGGATCAACCGATAGACTTCCGTCAGTCCTGGCGCTGGCAACGGGAAATTCTTCCGGCAACCGGCAACTGGCAACCGGCAACTGGCAGCCGGCAACCGGCAACGGCAACTGGCAACTGGCAACTGGCAACTCTCTTTCTGGCACCGAATTTTCTTGGCAATCCCTCAACGTGACCGTCGCAACCACAAACGAAGTGCGCACTCCCGACGGCCTCCCCCGCGAGATCGGCAATCAGCTGCTCGAGGTCGACAACCTCAGAACGGGGTTTTCGACTCCGGGCGGTTTCGTTCTGGCGGTCAATGGAGTGACGTTCTCGGTCGGGCGGGGCGAAGCGGTCGCGCTCGTCGGGGAATCCGGCAGCGGGAAGAGCGTCACCGCGATGTCGATCATGCGGCTCATCCAGTCTCCGGGCCGCATCCTTTCCGGCTCGGTTCGCTACAGGGGGAGGGATCTCCTCGGGATCAGCGAGAACGAAATGCGGAAGATCAGGGGAAGCGAGATCGCCATGATCTTCCAGGAGCCGATGACTTCCCTCAATCCGGTGTTCCGCGTCGGCGACCAGCTCGCCGAAGCGATCATGATCCACAAAAACCTCGGTAAGAAGGAAGCGAAACAGGAAGCCGGACGGATGCTCGAGCTCGTCTCGATTCCCGATCCCTTCAAACGGCTCGACGACTATCCGCACCAGCTTTCCGGAGGGATGCGACAGCGCGTGATGATCGCGATGGCGCTTTCCTGCGATCCCGAGCTTCTGATCGCCGACGAGCCCACCACCGCACTCGACGTCACCATCCAGGCGCAGATCATGGAGATTCTCGCGGAGCTCCAGCAGAGGCTCGGTCTCGCCATCCTTCTGATCACGCACGACCTCGGAGTCGTCGCCGAATTCTGCAAACGCGTCGTCGTCATGTACACCGGAAGAGTGGTCGAGGACGCGGAAGTCACCCAGCTCTTCGGCGATCCGAAACATCCCTACACGCGCGGCCTGCTCAGCTCGCTGCCGAGTCTCGACGAGGAAGCGCACGGGCGGCCGGAGCGGCTGAGTACCATCCCGGGAATGGTCCCCGGCATCGACAACCTACCGTCCGGCTGCAAGTTCCACCCTCGCTGTCCGGATGTGATGGAAGTCTGCTCGGGGCTGGAGCCCGCTCTCTACGATCTCGGGCAGCAGCGCGAAGTCCGCTGTTATCTTTACGGCGATGCGCCCGACCCGGAGCTCAATCCGCCTGATCCGGAGCTCAACCCGTGAGTGAAGCCACCGCCGACACCGCCCAGAAAGCGCCGAAGGTTCCCGCCGGCGAGGGCGAGCCGCTTCTTGTGGTGCGGGACCTCAAAAAGTACTTTCCGGTCAAGCGGGGGATCCTCTCGAGGACCGTCGGGCAGGTGAAGGCCGTCGACGGCGTTACGTTCTCGCTCGCGAAAGGGGAAACGCTCGGCCTCGTCGGCGAATCGGGTTCCGGGAAAACGACCACGGGGAGATCGATCCTCAGACTGATCGAGCCCACCGAGGGGAGCATCCGGTTCGAGGGCACCGAGCTGACCGATCTCGGAAGCCGCGCCATGCGCGAAAAGCGCCAGGACATGCAGATCATCTTTCAGGATCCCTACGCCTCGCTCAACCCGCGTATGACGGTCGGAACGATCGTGGGTGAACCGCTGGTGATTCACAGCGATCTTTCGAAAGCGGGACGGCGGGAACGTGTTGCGCAGCTGCTCGAGACCGTCGGTCTCGATCCCTCGTACCTCAAGCGGTTTCCCCACGAGTTCTCCGGCGGGCAGCGTCAGCGGATCGGCGTCGCCCGCGCGCTCGCTACGAATCCGAAATTCCTGGTCCTCGACGAACCGGTCTCGGCGCTCGACGTCTCGATCCAGGCTCAGGTGGTCAATCTTCTGATGGATCTCCAGAAGGAGCTCGGCCTCACGTATCTGTTCGTCGCGCACGATCTCGCGGTCGTCGAGCACATCTCGCAGCGGGTCGCCGTGATGTATCTCGGCAAGATCATGGAGCTCGCCTCGCGTGATCGGATTTACGACGATCCGCTTCATCCTTACACGAAGGCACTGCTCTCAGCGGTACCGCTGCCGAAGCCGAACAGGAAAAAGTCGCGGATTTTTCTCGACGGCGACATCCCGACTCCGATCGATCCGCCGAGCGGCTGCGTGTTCCACACGCGCTGCCCGATCGCCCAGTTTCCGATCTGCTCCGAGGAGGTCCCGGCGCTGCTCGAGCACAAGGCGGGACAGTTCGCCGCGTGCCATTTCGCCGGCGCGGACGTGCCGCTGCGACGCTCGGTCATCGATGAGAAGCCCGGGCCGAAACCGGTGCCCTCCCCGGCCTGAGCAACTTGTCTTCTGCTGTTACAATTCAGCACTCCCATGAAGACGACCGAGAGACTTCTGGCCATGGCCGAGCTGCTCAAGGGCTCGAGACGCTGGCGCACCGCCGCGCTCGCCGAGGAGCTCGGCGTTTCCGAGCGGACGGTCTACCGTGACATTGGTCGGCTCGAGGCCGCGCGGCTTCCAGTGGTCAGAGACGATGAAGGTTATCGGTTGCTCGATGCGCTCCGGCCCCGGGCGATCGCGCTGACCCTGGACGAGCATGCACTTCTCGCAACCGCGCTCGATCAGGTCGCGTTTCGAACGATTCCAGGCGTCGGAGAAAAAGTTGATCGCCTCCTGGAGAAGCTGTCACCCGGCTTCGATCACGAGCCCCCGGTCGAGATTGCGGGCCGGAGCGGAGCGGCGGCGTGGAGCGGGACGTAACGGGAATCATCGAGCGGGCGCTCCGCGAGCGTCGCAGCCTCCACACGCGGTACACGTCCCTGAGCTCTCAGCAGACCCGATGGCGTATGATCGACCCTTGGCGTCTTCTTCACCGTGACGGGCAGAATAGCTCAAATCGGCGGCGTGAAATCTGAGAGGCCTGTGGGACCGTCAGACCTGTCGGACGCGTCTGACCTGTCAATGGGGCCGCACCTTTTCAGAGGCGGAAAGCCACTACCGAGCCGATCAAGCTGGTAGCTGAGGCTGCGAACCTTCAATGGGGCCGCGCCCTTTCAGACGCGGAAAGCTCAGGCGTCGAGTGGGTTGTGATCGACACGTTCTCCCTTCAATGGGGCCGCGCCTTTTCAGACGCGGAAAGAACTGCGAGCACTCAACGTCGTCCTTATCCCCGAGACGCTTCAATGGGGCCGCGCCTTTTCAGACGCGGAAAGGTGGCCCTCGGACGGGAGACACGTTCGGAAAGTGGAGCTTCAATGAGGCCGCGCCTTTTCAGACGCGGAAAGCCGGGATGTTACAGGGGGCGAGGCGATCCGGGCCAGCTCACCTTCAATGGGACCCCGCCTTTTCAGACGCGGAAAGGGCGGCGTCCGGGTCGAGGATCTCGGCGACGAAGCGCTTCAATGGGGCCGCGCCTTTTTAGACGCGGAAAGTGTACGAGCCCGGAACGGTGGTGGATCACGTGTGGCCGCTTCAATGGGGCCGCGCCCTTTCAGACGCGGAAAGGACGAAACGCAGGTGGGGGGGCAATCCTGTCTCGCGGCTTCAATGGGGACGCGCCTTTTCAGACGCGGAAAGGGCCCGCGTTCCCGAGCCCGTCAATACAAGCCAATTTCGTTGCTTTGCGAGCGGTTCGTGCCCCGCCCCGCTCGCCAGCGCACGGCCAGCGTGTTTCGATTATCAAAGACCCCGGAATCACGGCGACGAGCGGTGCCCTCCGACGAACTTCGGCGCCCCACCGTCGCGACACATTCCCGGTTCATTCTCGATTCTAACCTAGGGAGTTGGCGGAGCACGTTTCCTCGCACGCAACCTCGGCAGGCTAACGACCTAGGCTAGCTTCGAATCTGTCCGCGCTTCGCATTACGTCACGCCTGCTGATTCAAAGATGCGAATGCGGGGCAACTGTTCTAGACAGCCGATGCTTGCCCATGCGGCCCGCTTTCGTCCATCGCTGCACCGGAGTCTCCGGCTGCGGGGAGCTGACCACTGAGAAAGACCCAACGAAATGCGAAACTTCGCCGCGGATGGCCGTAAAGGTGCGGCGTCTCTTCAGTCGGGGGAGGCCCCGATCTCGCGGTGCAGCTGCTCCGCGGCGTTCAATGGAGCCGCGCCCTTTCAGACGCGGAAAGTACGAAGTACAAACTGGGCAACAACTTCAACGACGTGCTTCAATAGGGCCGCACCTCTCCAGGCGCGGAAAGCTGAAACTCAGGATCTACGTCAGCGACAACTTCGTGCTTCAATGGGGCCGCACCTTTTCAGGCGCGGAAAGTCCGACTGATGGTCATGCCCGCATCCCTCGCAGCAGCTTCAATGGGGCCCCACCTTTTCAGGCGCGGAAAGAACCTCCGCTGTGAGAACTGCCGACGAATCGACGAGGCTTCAATGGGGCGGCACCTTTTCAGATGCGGAAAGCCCCGGACCCCGCCGTCTCAAGGTCAACTCTCGCCGACTTCAATGGAGCCGCGCCTTTTAGACGCGGAAAGCGACCGAAAGCCGGAAACCTCGGGGCGCCAGATTCCAGCTTCAATGGGGCCGCACTTTTTCAGGCGCGGAAGGAAGCTCTGCCGCTCACCTCGAACCAGTATGATCGCTTCAATGGGGGCCGCACCTTTTCAGACGCGGAAAGCCACCAGCCCCGGGTGCGCGGATGGTTCGCGCACATCGTGCTTCAATGGGGCCGCGCTTTTTCAGACGCGGAAAGCCGCAAGCCCGGAGTGCGGCATCGGCTGATGGATGTGCTCCTTCAATGGGGCCGCACCTTTTCAGGCGCGGAAAGGGTAACTTCGGGGTCCATCGACAGCGCGGCTTCGGCGCTTCAATGGAGCCGCACCTTTTCAGTTGCGGAAAGCCGGTGTTGCCGAGAAACGCGTTCCAGAGCCGGTTCCTTCAATGGGGTCGCGCCTTTCATTGGCGGAAAGCTGGTAGAAGTCCGCCCAGAGAATGCCCGGCCCGGCCCGGCCCAGCTTCAATGGGCCGCACCTTTTTAGGCTCGGAAAGGCCCGCGGTTCCGAGCCCGTAAATACAAGCCAATTTCGCTGTCTCGCGAGCGGTTCGCCCCGTCACACTCGCCAGCGCACGGCCAGCGTGTTTCGACTGTCAAAGATCCCGGATTTACGGCGACGAGCGGTCCTTCCGACAAACTTCGGCACTCCACCCCTCGCGACGCTTTCTCGGTTCATTCGCTTCTCGATTTTAACCCGGTATACCTCCGTCGCAGAGGGCCGCCGGAAACGCCTCGGCCACCCGAGCACCTCGATCCCCGCCGATGACCTGGCCGTATTCCGTCTCAGAAGCCAATCCGCGTCATGATCGAGGAGCTCGTCGAGGCGGGACCGCATCACCGCCTTCTGCAAAGGTGTCTACTCCTCGTAGAAAGTGGGACTTGCCGGACCCGTCGGACGTGGCTGACAGTTCAACCAGTCTTCATCGGCGCTCACTTTTCGGATTTTCCCGAGGTGGTCATCAGAGTGAGCACGCGGGACGTGCCGTCGCCAGAGCTTGGGCCGCTCACCGAGCACGCTTCCGATGCTGCGGTTCGATTCGCTCCGACTTGATTGCGGAGAGCGGGAGTGCGCGCGTGAAGTTCATCGACCGGTCATCGATACGTCGCGACGTGAAGACCTGCTCGACTCCCAGATGCGAAAGACCTCGCGGCACGAGCAGCTCCGGATGACCAAGCATTGCCCTGATCGCTGAGAGTGAGGCCTGTTCCCGCCAGATTGGCCAGGAGAACGTAAATCGGCCCCGATCGACTGCTCCCCCTAACACGCCGACCCGCACACGAGTTCTTCTCTGCACGGGGACGACGGTCACCGCCGAGAGTCCAACCGAGGCCAGTCGATTGGCTCCGTGCTGGGTTCCAATCTTGTACTTCGTGTCCGTAGGGTCACCGGCCATCATCGCCCAGCGCGAATCTTCCTCTGCATCCCATCGGAATGAGGTAGTCAGATCATCGTCTCTGCTCCATCGGTCGAAAAGCGTCTGTCGTAGGCATTCCTCGGGCGAGTCGGCCGACAGCGTCCGTCCTGGCCGCTTCGTCGGAAGATCCTGTCGCGGCACCTGTGCCAACCGCTCGAGAAAATACTGCTGACCACCTCCGAACTGGAGGCACAAAGGAGTAGGCTCTACCGAATCTTTCTTCAATCTTAGCGCCTGATCCGTCATGAGTGCTGCAAGCGCATCGGTCCGATCTCGGAACATAGGACTTGCATCTGAGATACTTTCTTTTAGAAGTTTCTGGCACTCCTTCTGACTGAAGTCAATCAACTTCCTTCCGCCAAACCCGTGAGCTGGCAGGATGCGAGCAAGCCCGCTGATCGTCGAGCCAACGATATCGAGTGGGTCGGTCACGCAACTCACATGCAAAATCGGCCGCAACGGCGGATCGTCGAGGGACCATGAGACTCGCGCACGAAGCTTCTCTTTCTCCGGCCGGTCACGGTCATCAGCTTCGAGCGCGCGCAACAGACCCAAAAGCGCGAGAAACGAGAGCAGGTTGTCAGGCTCGAACCCGTCGAGGCGGTGGACGCGGGTTGCATCACTCATCCATGCACCTCCATGGCTTTATCCTCGGAGGCCCGGTGATCAGCCAGCCGAAGGATGGCCTCCATCCGCGCCAGCTCCCAGACGCCGTAGCGCGCCTTCAACGTCTCGAACAGGGTCGGCCAATCGCGTCCCTTCCAGTCGAAGGCGAGTGATTGAGGTCCGACTTCCGGCGTTTTCTCCGTCGGATCGGAGTGCGGATAGAACGGCCTGCCAAATCCATGATGGGTTCCTACGAGCCACAACACCAAATCTGCGTCCGCGGCGGATGTGAGACGCTCATGAGCCATCGCCTTTCGAACGGAAAGCGCTTCATGCCGCCAGTGCTCCGGAAGGCCAGAAGCGGCTCTCGCTTTCCGCGGCAGCGGTCTCGCCGATTTGGCAATCACCGTTTCGGGATCAGCCCCGAGCGGATCGCCGTAGTAAAGCCATCGTTGGAAGCGCTGATCGCTTTTTCCATGGTCATGAAGATAGCCTGCGAGACTGAGATCTCTGACGCGATCGGATGACAGACCCACCCTCGAGGCGAATGCTCCGGCCTTTTCTTCGACATCCTTGCTGTGCTGCTCAAGCGGAAGACAGTATCCCCCAATCGATCCCGCCAGATCGTCCTCGGTACTTTGCGTCGCCAGCCCCCTGGCTTCCGTAGCAGACGCCGCCGCGTCGCGAGACGGTCCGTCCTTCAGACCCAGCGGTGCTACGAACACGACGCCCCGCGGACGATCCTCCTCGCCCTTTCCGTAGAGATCGAAGTAGTGATGTACCGCGCCACGTCGAGCCTCGCTCAGCCTTCCGAGGTCACTCGCCAACTGCTCCTCCAGAGGCAGACCCAGAAGAACGTCACGAGCGTCTTTCCAGCGTGCGTTCTGAACCGAAGCGAGTGCGTCCGAGAGAGCCGTCTCCGACACATTCACCCCCGGGAGAGAGGGATGCACTCTCACCGAGAAGCGTCTTCCGGCGAACGGCGCGGCTGCCTGTGCTCCGACGTCGGCGACATCGGCATCACTCCCGGGCTTCCAGCCGTACTCGTCAAGACCCCCATAGCTAGCCGGAACGACGACGTTTTCGCCAGGCCGGATTTCGCCGGGCTCAATCCACTCCGATGCGTCGTCGTCCCCCTTCCATCGAAAGATCTGTCGTCGCGATGGTCGTCTGTTCTCGGAGTCTTCCCCCGCCTCGGAGGGTACATCCGCGAGATCCTCGATGCGATCGCTCGGACGCTCGAGCCATCGCCGCACCGCCCAGACGGGCAGCTCGATCGTCTCGCCAGACTGAGGGGGAACGAGCGTCAGCAGCCGCCGGCCTTCAGTGTTGCGGGGCTCGAGGTCCGCGCGCCATGCGACAGTGACCGAGTCGGGTGCGCGGTGCGGACCGTGGAGATATAGCGCCGAATCCGGATCGGCTGCAGGAATTGGTGAGGTGTGTGACAGCAGGTCGAGATGCGCAGGCATGAGTACCGGCGCGTCGTCTTTCGGCGCGAGCGCCGGCGGGTCCATTCGGACGGCAAACGTGCTCAACCCGAAGTCTACCCAACTCTTCTTCTTCGATCCCTGTGCCGCTGCCATTCGATCCCACGCTTCTTTGATCGCCCCGCCGTATACGGGGTCCTCGTACTTCTTGTGGAGATCGGATGACATCGCGATAACCGCACCCCACGGGGTAATGTCGCGGCCGGCGCGATTCAGCCGTCCGAATCTCTGACGCAGGGAATCGATCGGCGCCGCTTCTGAAATGACCGCATCGAGATCGACATCGACGCCCGCCTCGAGACACTGAGTCGCGACGACGACCATCGTCTTCTCGAGCTTTCTCGTCTCTGCGTCTGTCAAAGTCCGTGTGCGAATCGGTTTCAGTCGATCAGCGAGCTGATCGCGATCGATGGATCTGGCTGGTCCAATCATCAGAATCAGGTCGATCTTCTCGTCATCAATCTCGCTCTGGTGTCGCTTCGTCAGTTCTTCGTACACCGAACGCGCCCGTGCGACGCGGTTGACGATGACGGCTATCGCGGGGCGGGCCGCACCGTTGTCCGAATTTTTGAAGTGTTCGGTTGCTTGTTCGACCGCACCGACCAGGGCCTCGGTTCGGATGGTAAGATCGCTCTCTACGGGTCCTTTCGTCTCGATCAATCGAACCTTTTTCGAAGCATCGAGGCGCTTTTGCAGGACCTGATGGTTCCGGTCGTCATCCTTCAGCGAAAACGGCAGAGCCGTGTGGTCGTCCTTCCGGTCACCCGGGGTCGCCGTCAGCAGTGCGAACGCATGCGGAGAGGATTCACGCGCCTCTCTCCACTTCTCCGACCGGTAAACGTCAATCCAGTGAAGCGTCTGACGGAACGGTTCGGCGAGATGCGCTTCGTCCAGAAGGAGCAGACAGTCGGCGCCGAGAAGACCTGCGTGCACAGGCTTCATCGAGTTGGTGACTCCATATCCGCGGAAGAGCAGGCGCGAACCGACCTGATCGACGGTCGAGCAGAGAATCGTCGGCTGCGACGGCGTTCGCGCCCAGTCGTGCTCCCGCGGGATACCCCCACGTAGCCGCCGCGCGATCAGGGGGCGCTCGCTCGATTCCGCGAGCCGCCCTAGCCTCGCCGCCACTTCAAGGCAGACCTCTCCTTTCGGAGATTGGAGGGCTTTTTCGATCGCAAGAGCCCTCGAGTATGCGTCGTCGACGACAAGTCTGCGATCCACGATGAATGCGATGCGCACCGGAGCTCGGCGCTCCCTTCCACGCTCGGCCTCGAGTGCGAGGTGGAAAAGCGCTACGTCCATTGCTGCCGTTTTGCCGGACCCGGTCGGCAGGTCAAGCACCCTCGGCCATCGTCCGGTATCAAAAACCTCCCGCAAGAGTCTGCTTTGCCACGGAAAGGGATCGTAGCCGTGGAGTTCCTCGAAGAACTGCCCGAAGTTTTCGGTGGTGAGAGTCACGACGACTTCTCCCGGAGCGGGCGGCAGAGGCCCAGCCCGAAATAACGTCCCGCACCCAAAATCAGCGGGCCCTCGACGGGTTCCTCGAAGCGGATTACGGCGTGCACGAGCTGACGGCTGCTGAGAGACCGCGGCAGCCGCCAGCCTGTCCAACGTGGCGAGTTGCCGGAAGGGTAGGCTGAAGGGATTCCCTCCAGCGCGGAATGCTTGTCAGCAATGATCTGCGACGGTTCCGGAAATCCCACGTTCAGACAAGCGGCACTGATGAGCTTTGCGATCTCTTCATCCCGCTGCGCTCCGTTCGTCTTCAAATGGCGATCGAGAGCGATCGGAGTGACCGTTACGAACATGCGCGAGGGCATCGTATATAGGCTCGGATTCAACGAAGTCGCACTCGCTTCAAAAGTGGGAGAAAGTTCGATCGAAAACGCCTGAGTAGCGGGGGTTCTCTCCCGCGTTGTCACCGTGAGAACTCGGCGACCGCGTCGTTCCTCGATCGGAGACACCTCACGCAGGGCGCGGAGAAAGTCACCATCGTCAAGAATGTTGCTGTCTGCCGGCGGAATCAGCGCGAAGCCCAGGACATGGCCGTCGGCATGAGGAAACCCGGCGAACGGGAGCGGGACGATCGCGAGGTGAGGCGACTGGCTTGGCGACTTGTCGGGTCGATGGCCGCTCACTACTTCGGGTATCCGGTCTTCGAGACCGATCCGGCGATATCCGCTGGAGATCGCGTCACGAATAACCCGGCTGACAAGAGCCGCCGCTCGAAGGTCCCGCATTTCCCCGCCGATGTGCTCGAGGATCAGCCATCGATCAGCGAACACGCCGATTTGTCGTTGCTCTTTGGGCTGTGCGGTTCTCACGAGATCTCCCCGTTGCGGACGGCGTCCTCGCTCGAAATCTCTTCGAAGCTCCTCGAACCGTCCTGGATAGACCCGCCGCCCCGCCGGCTTCGCTTCCGCGAGCAAGGCTTCGTCGTGAGTGACTCGGAACCGGCACCGGGTGAGACTCGTGGAATGTCCGACGTACGCCGTTGCCTGCGCGAGCTGCTGGAGGTCACTCAAAGTTTCTTCATCAGGAATCGAATCGGCCCAGACGAATCGGACCAGGGGATCGGCCGGTCGGGAGGACGGAAATCGCCGCGGCTGTCGCGACCTGAGCTCCGGTAGCACCCCTCGCGCCACCTTCTTGCGATCACTCCTCGGATCGTTGGGCGGAACGAAAACGACCGGCGCCGTTCGCGGTTCAGAAGTCGTGGCCACGATCAGTGGCGGTGGAAGATGCTCCAGCCACTCGAGAGAGGCTCTGCGTTCGTCTCCGCGTGCTCCCCAGCTCGCGACGAGTGCTGAGAAGACGCGGTCCGGCTGCGGTGGCCAATCGGGCTCTTCGCTGTCAGGACCTACGGCCGCGAAACAGACGCCTGAGAGATACTCGACTTCCAGAATCAGCATTACGAATCACCGGCGCCTTCGTCATCCTCTCCGCCCGCACCGGCAAGAGCGAGCTCCTGACTCTGGCGCACGATTTCGACTAGTTTGTCCTGAGGCTGGAGGCGCAGGGGCTCGTCGCGAAGGGCGAATCCGGCCATCTTCGCCGCAGCGCGCGCTTCTTCGTACAACGCGTGCGACGCGTCCAGATCGAGGGACATTTTGTTCGTCGACCCGTCTGACTGAACTTGTTCGATAGCAGCACGTCCGTCGCAGACGAGATCACAGCGCGAACGCAATGCATACCCGCGGGCATCCTGCTCGGCGAGAGCGACGAGGCCGAGTGCAGCAAGGAGGGCGCGACCGATTTCGTTTTTCTCTGGTGAGCCGAACCGAAGTCGGCGAAGCGCCGCGAAGCTGAGCACGAAGGTGTGCTCCAGATGGTCACAAGTGATGCCGAGGGCCTGGATTGATGGAGCGATATTTCCATGATTGATCTCGGACGGCCGCACTTTTTTGGCTTTCTTGCCCGCTTCAGATTGATCGGTGCTCCACCCGGACTCACCTTTGAAAACTTCAACCTTTCGCAGAACGCCAAGCGGGTCGATGCGGCTCCCCGTTCTCCGTGCCGCTGTTCGGACGACCAGTTCTCCGGTGCGAGTGACTAAGGATTCTTCAACCGGTACGTCGATGGCGACAATCTCCGAGGTCAGACTTCGTGCGAACTTCGCTCCAAGCGCGCCACCTTCACCCGTTGAGTGCCACGCGCCAAACAGAAGCGCCGTCGGCGACGCCTCCAGAAGGCTTGATGCATCCTGGAGCTTCGCCTTCGCCAGCCGCTTGCCCGTCTCACTCTTCATGAATGGCTCGCCGTCGAGAAGACTGTCACGCAGAATCGCGTCGTACACTCGATGCGGAGCATCAAGTGATGTGATCTCTCCGATTCCGTCCAGCCCCGCCTTCGAGAAGTCGACGACCACGTACGGCGCCTTCAAGCCGTTCCGAATCGCCTCGAGTAGTGATTCTTCGAGACGGTTCGCCTGTGATTGCACGCTGTCGACCAGAACGCACCATTTCTCTTCACCGTTCACGCGACGCCGCTCGTAGACATGGCGAGGCGGCCCGTTCTTCTCCTCTGCCGGGTACGTCGGTGGAAAGATCTTATCGCCCTTTCCTCCCACGGGCTGCAACACCTGCCTGCGGCGGAACGCCGCGTCGTCACTGGTCATCGTTCTAAGTTCATCGAACTTCATTGCTCCTCCTTTGGGGACGTCCCGCTTGTTGTAACGGTTATCGTTCGGCACCCCGGAACGCGGCGCGCGCAAGGTTTGATTGCGAGCCCACCGATCCCCCACCTTTAGCCACGCTCCACCTCAACGGTGACAGTCAGCCGTTCCCACGGCGGTGCTGGGGCTGGGTGGATCGCGGCCACGCGAGCCCGCAGCCCAAATCCGGCGTCAGCGAGGCGCGAAGGGATCGCGTTGGACTTCCTCGGGACGTAGCCGAGCTTCGTGCCGCTCAGCGTATATACCGCGATCGCTCCCGAGTCGTGCACATTTCCGGGCTCGCGCCTAAGATCGAGTTCACTGCCGACACCGAGGCCGCCGAGTGCCGCGTTGCCTCCATCATGGCGGAAGCCCGCGACCTGCGTAGTAAGAAGCATCGCTGAGGGTGTGGGGCTCCTGGCGGCAAGACGAGTGCCGAGACTGACGATGGGAAGCGCGGCAAGGCCTTTCAGAGGCCAGCGCCTGCTGACGCCCCTCGGTTTCGTCCGCGACGCGTGTGACATGGTTCCTCCCTCCGGGACGGAAGCGGTTCTCGTTTCGTTGCCTTTGGCGCGATTCTATGCGATTCCGCACGGAGCGTGGCAAGTTTCACCCGGAGGACTGACAGGATCTGTCAGAGTCGTCGGACGGGTCAGACGCGGTCTCGGGGACGCGGGGTGCAAGCGTCTTCAGGAGCGTTCGCGGCGGACGAATGCTTCGATCTCGACGAGGAGCTCGGAACGGCAGATCTCGGCGTTCAGGTAGAGCACCGAGGCAGGGTCGACCAGCTGCTCGATGATCGATGCGATCTCCGGCTGATCGCTCGCATGCCGGACATAGACCTTGAGCTTTGGATGAAGGCCCGGCGAGCCGAGCCCGGCACCGGGACCGAACGCTTCGCTGATGACCGCATCGAGATTCCGGATCGTCTCGCTCACCTGACCGGCGACATCGCCGACGTGAACCGTCTCGTGTCCGACGATGCTCGCGGTTCCCGAGATGAAGAGCGTCTCCGCATCGTAAAGAGCGGCTCGCGCGAACGACGGACTTCGCGGTCCGTACCGCCCCGGATAATGAAAGGCGCTGACCTGTCTCGGGTTCTCGATGAACCGGGGAGCTTCGCTCGAGCCGAGCGCGACAACGCTCAGCAGGCCCGACCGGGACCCGAGTGCACTCCCCGCCGGCAACTCCCGGTCCATGTCGAATCCCTTCTCGAGAAACGCTTCGAACCTTCCGACACAGAATCGCTGGTAGCGTTCGATCACCTCGTTCTCGTTGATACCGGGAAAGTAGTTCCACACGCGAACGAGATGAGGGGATCCGACCGTGCGCATGAAATCGATCAGCTCGCCGTAGAGGCGCCGCGTCGCGGAACAGAGGTCCTCGCCCGGTTCCGCCTGCAGCGTCGCGAAAGCGGTCCCCCCGCTGACAGCCGCCCGGATGTTGCCCTCCCGGATCTCGCGAACCGGTCGGTCGCTCGCCAGGAGCTCACCGCCGCTCTCCGATCCGAGCGGAGGCAGTGCGATCCGGAGCGCCGAGCCCGGCGCCGGACCCTCGCCGCCGAACCGAACCTCGCCCAGAGCGTGGCCGAACCCAGGGACCATCCGATCTCTCGACGCGAAGCCGTACTCGACGCGCGCGGGTGCAGCGGTCGCGGCAATCGGACTTCGTTCTGACGAGCTCTCGGTTCGGGAAGACATTGGACGCTTCCTCCCGAGATTACACTAAAGAGGGAACCGGGTCACTGGTCTTGCTCCCACGATTCGACCATGCTGACGCCGTCATCCGGAGCGAGCAGTGTCCCGAATATTGCAGTCAACCGCACCACAGGAGGAAATATGAGCAAAGATCATGGAAAAAGCGTCAAGGACGACGACAAATACGAAGCGCTGAAGGACAAGGGCTACAGCAAGGAGCGAGCGGCGAAGATCGCGAACTCCGGCAAAAGCGGTTCCCGAAAGGGCGGCAAAAAATCCGGAAAGAAGAGCTGACCTCGGATCATGGGATGTCCGTAAGGGCAGTTCCGGAGTCCGGTATCCGACCAATTCCGCCGAAGGTCTCAATGGAAACTCTACCTGCCAGATCCAGCGTACTCATCGTCGAAGACGACGATTCGACGGCTCGATTCCTCGAAGCCTTCCTCACCCGCAACGGCTTTCACGCCAGTACCTGCGAGAACGGCCGTGAAGGATTCCTCAAACTCATCACCGGCAACTATCACGTCGTCATGCTGGACCTGCTGATGCCGGGGATCGACGGTTTCGATGTTCTGAGGACCGTGAGAGAGACGTACTTTCCCTTCATGAAGCGGATCATCGTCCTCACCGGCGCCTCCGAAATGCTTTATCGCGGGCCCATCTACGAGAATGAGATTTTCGCCCGCCTCGGGAAGCCGGCGGATCCGGCCCAGATGATCGACATGGCGACGAGATGCGCCATCGACGCGGGCGGCGTCTTTCCGGGGCGTCATCGTGTCCCGAAGCTTCGACCTTCGGCAGCCGCTCCATCACGGTTCGAGCACTGATCCGGAGCGCATCCCTGTAAACTCGGAGCGTGGGCACACTGGCCATTTCCACGATCGCAATCGCGGCGATTCTCGCGTTCCTCTTCCTGCTCTGGCGCGACTCGATGAGCAGGAAAGACACTCATCCGGCAGCGTACCTGATCCGGGCGTTCCTGATCGGTGCGGTCACCGTCGGTATCGCCACTCATCCGTCGCTCGCGAACGCCGGCTCCGGGGAGCGAGCTCTCGTTTGGATGGCGATCGGGCTCGGTGTCGTCACGACCATCGTCTTCGTTCTGCGAGCCGCCGGGCGATTCCGGGGACGCCGTGTCGAGGACGAACCGCTGCCGAGTATTTTCGGGCCGGAAGGCCCACCGGATCGCACGAAGCAGAAGCCCAGGTGATCGTCGCCGCCGTCATTCCGGCTCTCGACGAGGAAGCCGCAATCGCTGACGTGGTGGAGGGGATCGACCGGACGCTCGTGCGCGACGTGATCGTGGCCGACAACGGCAGCACCGATCGAACCGCCGACGTGGCCCTGAAGGCGGGCGCCCGTGTCGTACCGGCACCCTCGCGCGGTTACGGAGCCGCCTGCTGGGCAGCGATCGAGGCGCTCCGCGACGACGTCGAGATCGTCGTATTCATCGACGGCGACGGCTCGGTGGACCTCGATTCTCTTCCTCCCCTCCTCGATCCTCTCCTTCGGAACCAGGCCGATCTCGCCATTGGCTGGAGATCTCCCGAGCTCACCGAGCCTGGGGCGGTCAGTCCCCAGCAGCGAATCGGTAACACGATCGCCGTCGCATTGATCCAGCTTCTCTATCATCATCGCTACCACGATCTGGGACCGTTCCGGGCGATCCGGAGATCTCTGCTCGACCGAATCGGAATGAAGGACCGCGGATATGGGTGGACGGCGGAAATGCAGGTGCGAGCACTCCATGAGAACGCACGGGTGGTGGAAGTCCAGGTCAGGACGAAGCGGCGGATCGGCCGAAGCAAGATCAGCGGCACGATTCCGGGCATCCTGCGCGCGGCCCGCGGGATCATCGGAACGATCTTGCGGCTCCGCAACAATCGATGAGCGTCGTGAAAAAGGTTGGAGGTTGGAGGTTTGAGGTTGGAGGTGTTCTCGAGAAAAGCGCGCCCTCGCGATCAAAACAATCACCGGGAGGGCAAAGCTCCTGCTGATCCGCACCGTTGCGTTCCACTCGAATGCAACGTTAGACCGGGAGGGCGAGCCTCCGGCGAGCCGCAGCTGGCGGGATCGATGGGTGACGCCAACCCCGCACGGATCGTTGCGGGTTTCAGGTTCGGTTCTGAGGATCGCGGCTCGCCGGAGGCTCGCCCTCCCGCTCGGGGTGTTTGGTCCGGCGAGATCGGTGCTCGTCGCCCCGGTTCCTGAATCACACCGGGCGTCATAGACTCTCGCTTCGATGACCAGCCGAACGCCCGCCGACATGAGCATCCTCTGCATCTCGAGCTTCTTCAAGGGGAACCGGTTTCTGCAGACCTGCAAGGAGCTCGGATGCAGGACCTACCTCTTGACGGTCGAAAAGAAACTGCAGGAGCCCTGGGCGCGGGAGTACCTCGACGACATCTGGGGGCTGCCGGACTTCGAGAATCGGGACGCGCTCGCCCGAAGCGTCGCATGGCTCTTCCGCGAGCACGACTTCGACCGGCTCGCTCCCCTGGACGACTTCGACGTCGAGCGCGTGGCATGGCTGAGGGAGTACTTCCGGATCCCCGGTATGGGTGAGACCACCGCACGCTACTTCCGCGACAAGCTCGCCATGCGATCCCGCGCACGCGATCGCGGCATTCCGATCCCGCGATTCGCCGCGATGACCAACCACGCGAGAATCTCCCGCTTTCTGGAATCGGTTCCTCCGCCGTGGCTCATCAAGCCGCGATCGGAAGCCTCGGCAATCGGAATCCGCAAAGTCGGCAGCGCCGAGGAGGCATGGAAAGTCATCGATGTACTCGGCGACGAGCAGTCCCGCTACCTCATCGAAGAGATGCTTCCCGGGTCGATTTACCACGTCGATTCGATCGTATGGGAGCGGGAGGTCGTCTTCGCCGAGGCGAGCCGTTACTGGACTCCCCCCTTCGAGATCATGCACGGGGGCGGAGTCTTCGCGACGACGACGATGGATCGTGCGGACGCGCTGACCCGCTCGCTCCTCGAGCACAACCGTAAGGTTGCCCGCGAGCTCGGCTTCGTTCGAGGTGTTCTTCACACAGAGTTTTTGAAGAAGCCGGACGACGACACCTTCTACTTCGTCGAAACAGCAGCAAGAGTCGGCGGAGCAAACATCGCCGAGCTCGTCGAGGCTGCGACCGGAGTCAACCTGTGGGCAGAATGGGCAAAGATCGAGATCGCCCAGGATGAGCTTCCCTACCAGCCGCCCGTGTCCGAGCGTAATTACGCAGCGCTGGTCGTCTCGCTCGCCAAGGACGAGCGGCCCGATACTTCATCGTTCGACGACCCGGAGATCTGGTTCCGCCTCGACAAGAAGAATCATGTCGGTTTCGTTCTGAAATCGACCTCGAGGGAGAGAGTCGAGAGCCTGCTCGAAGACTACGTAAGGAGAATCCACGAGCAGCATCAGATGTCACTCCCGCCGCCAGCTTCGGCAACTGACTGAGGGTGCCGGGCTTTTCGCCCCTGCACCCTCGATTTCTCCTGCTACCGGAACCCTGCTTACTCGACGTGAATCCGGTTGACGACGCGCTTCACACCTTCGACGTCATTCGCGGCGTCCGCAATCAGGCGAGCCTGACTCCTGCTCTCCGCGTGACCGTCGAGATAGACGACTCCATCATCGACGTCGACTTCCACGGCGAAGGTCTTTTCCGGAACGTCTTCAGCGATCTTCGCTCTCACCTCGGCTTCGATCGCTTCGTCGTCCCACTGTGCCGGCGTCACCTGGTTCAGCGACGTGCATGCGGTGGCCACGAAGAAAACGCTCAGCACGAGTGCTGCAATGGTCATTTTTTTCATGTCGATCTCCTCATTCTGCCGGACCTCCATGGTCACCGGCGTTATTAGGAGATAGCAAGGGGTATACCCGTCCCCTACGCATCGTGCCGCGTCATTCGGACCACCCCGCCCGTCTCGGTTTCCAGGTAGTCCGAGAGGGCCTTGTTCGGCAGATCCAGCTCGACGAGCCTCCGGACTTCGGTCTCCGAAGCAGCCTCGAGCCGGCTGTCGAAGGCGGCCAGAGCCCGATCGACGGTACGCTGGTAATGGCCCGCGATCGTTTCCGAAAGCACCGCCTTCGGATTGACCTGATGCGTGATCGCCAGGGCATCGGCCGCGACGAAATAGACCTCGGTTTTCCGATCGGTGAGCCACTGCAGCGCCGAGACAAGCGTGATCAGATGCCACTCGCGAAGCGAGCGCCAGACCTTCGAGATCCCAGCGTTCCGGCCGCCTTCCGGCTTGAGAACGTTCGGCTGAACCTCCCAGATCAGAGCGACCGCACCGGCCGGATCCCACGAGCCGGAGGTCTCCCCGACCGAGCCAGGAATCGTGTGCTGCCTCCCCTCCGAGATGGCGACTGCCTTGGCCTGACCCGCATCCCGAGGGACCACATCGAAGCTGATGCTCCCGATCCGGCCGCCGAAATGAGCATTTTGGCTCATCAAAAGCACCACAGAGGGTATGGATTGTTCGCAGGCACCGATCAGCCGGCGTCTCAGCACGGTGTCGGCATCCTTCCCCAGTACCCCGATCGGCGTTACCAGACCAGCCGCGCGACCCTCCAGCTCCCGCGAATGCCAGAATGACGGCGTCGGCATCCCTTCACTCCACCGCGCGTGACTGCGCGCGACATATCGCTCGACGACCTCACGATGGATCGGCTGGAGATCCTCCGGGGCAATCTCGTCCATACGCGTGACCCCCTCGGCGAGATCGGCGAAGACGTCGAGCGCGGGATTTCCGAGATGCTCGTAGAGCTCGTAGAGCGATGCCTTGGTGTCGGGTCGAAGCCCGTACGCGATCAGAACCTGTTCGATATGGGGGGGAAAGGCCACGGCTCATGCCGAACAGGCGAGCGGGACTTCTTCGATGCTCTCGGCCGTCTGGATATCGACGAGCTTCTCGTAATCATCGAGAAGGCCAAGCACGTCGGTGATCGACTCGATCGAGGCCAGACCGCTGCGAATCGACTTGCCGTTCGGAATCCCCTTGGAGAACCAACCGAGGACGGTTCGGGCTTTGTGAAGCTTCCACTTGTCGATCTGGTCCGCCCCCTCGATCTTGGTCAGATAGCGGCGCATCGCGGAAACGCGGCGCGAGACCTCGTCGTCGACGCTTACGCCCGAAACGTGCGTGAGGATGTCGCGGAAGATGAAGGGGTTGTGCAGGGCCGCTCGGCCGATCATCACGCCATCACAACCCGTCTGCCGGAACATCCGGACGGCGTCCTCGGGGGTTTTGACATCGCCGTTGCCGAACACCGGAATCCCGAGCTCGGCTTTGACGCCCCGGATGTAGTTCCAGTCGCTCGCTCCGGTGTATTTTTCCTGCCGTGTCCGACCGTGGATGGCGATCATCGAGACGCCGATCTCCTCGAAGCGTTTCAGCAGCGGGAGGACGTCGTCGCTCTCCCACCCCTTACGGACCTTGACGGTGACGGGGATCTTAACGCGACGGATGATCTTCTCGACGACTCGCGACGCCTTGTCGAAGTCCCTGAGCATCGCAGAGCCGGCGCCGGAGTTGACGATCTTTCGGACGGGGCAGCCCATGTTGACGTCGACGATGTCGACCCCCTCGGCCTCGACGATCGCTGCTGCATCGTCCATTCGAGCGGGATCGCCGCCGTAGATCTGGATCGAGACTGGCCGTTCCGCCTCGGAGAAGGCGAGCATCTTGTGGCTGCGATCGTTCTTCCGGGTCAGCCCCTCGGCGGAGATGAACTCCGAGACGACGAGCCCCGCCCCTCCGAGCTCCTTGATCAGAGAGCGGTAGTAGGTGTCGGTCACCTCGGCCATCGGCGCCAGCGCGAGCGGCGGGTCGATGACCAGGTCACGGATCCGGAATGGCTTGAGTTCGAGATCGGGCATCAATTTCGCCTCGTAACGGTTGCCTAACATGGGTGATCGGAACAATCTTCCGATTCGCTCGTCTGATCGATTGAAAGGGCGCCGTGTCCGCGCCTGTTACTGACCAACGGAGGTAACGCAGATATGAACCGCTTCTTTTCAAAGGGGCTCGCCATCTTCACGCTGGTCCTCGTCTCGGTGGGAGCGGGGGTTCTTCTCAGTATGGAGCTGGATCTCACTCCCGTGACGCAGGCTCAGCAGGCGACCTCTTCACTGAACACTCAGGGTTACGATGTTCCCGCCATCACAATTCCGTCCTTTGCCGACGTCGCCGAGAGGGTGATGCCGGCGGTCGTATCGGTCACCTCGACCGAAGTCGTTTCGCGAAGCGAGATGCGGGGCGCGAATCCCTTCGACTTTTTCTTTCGCCCGATCCCGGAAGGCCGCGAGCCGTCACAATTCGACGAGCGCGAGCGTGTGAGTGGCGGATCCGGGTTCATCATCACGCCAGACGGTTACGTTCTGACCAACAATCACGTCGTCGAGGGGGCAAGCCGTGTCGAGGTTCGTCTCAGCTCGACCGACAAGGAGTACATTGCCAATGTCGTCGGAAGCGATCCCTACACCGATCTCGCGCTTCTGAAGATCGACTCCGACGATCGGTTTCCCGTCGCGAGACTCGGAAACTCGGACGAGATTCGAATCGGCGACTGGGCCCTGGCGATCGGAAATCCGCTGCAGCTCGAAAATACCGTCACCGTGGGCGTCATTTCGGCGAAAGGCCGCTCGCTCGGCCTGACGACCGACAGCTCGTTCGAGAACCTCATTCAGACCGACGCGGCCATCAACTTCGGCAATTCAGGCGGGCCGCTTCTCAACGTTCGCGGTGAAGTCATCGGTATCAATACGGCGATTCGGGGCGGCGGGCAGAATCTCGGCTTTGCGGTACCGGTCAACATCGCCAAGCAGATCTATCCGAGACTTCGCGACGAAGGCAGAGTCGTTCGCGGATACCTCGGAATCAACATCGACAATATCGATACGCGTGAGCGACGAGCCTTCGGTCTCGAGTCTCGTGACGGCGTCATCGTGACGAACGTGGCCGATGACCAGGCGGCGGAACGAGCCGGCGTGAAGGCTGGTGACGTGATCGTCGCCGTCGATGACGAACCGATCCGGAATACCCGCGATCTCATCGACTACGTCTCGTACAAGAAGCCCGGAACCACGGTCGGACTGACGATCATCCGGGACGGAAAGCGGATGAAGCTCGCCGCAACCACGGGTGAGCGCCCCGGCCTGAATGCGTCGCCACTCGATGACAGCAGGAGCCGCCCGGGAGACGACACCCGCGAGGAGCTCGGTCTCGTGCTTCGGGAGATCACCGACCCGCGCCGCTCCGGGCTCCCCGACACCGCCACTGGGCTGTTCGTCGTCGACGTCAGACCGCTCTCCCCCGCCGCGGACGCCGGTCTGACCCACGGTGACATCATCGTTTCGGTCAACGGAAGAGACGTCGCGCGACTGAGCGAGTTTCGACGTATGGTCGAGGATGCGGAAACGGGTGACCTCCTCCGCATCTACGTCAACCGTTACACTCAGGACGGAACGAGGCTCTCACGCTTCGCCATACTCGAGGTTCCCTGAACCGGGGCTGAACTCAGTAGCAATCGAAGGGCAACGGGCATCCGTTGCCCTTTTTCATTTCGCGCGCGTTTGATACGGGGTCGGGGGGGGTGTTGGGGGGTTTAAAAACCCAAGGGGGGGCGTTTTGGGGGTGGTGGGGGGTGAGTTACAAAGTGAGCAACCCCCCCCCCACCCCCCCCCACATAAAACGCCCAAAAAACCCCCCCCACCGGGGGCCGCAGCCCCCCCCCCCCCGCCGCCCCGGGGGGGGGCCGCCGCGCCCCACCCCACCACA
>JAHWKK010000028.1 GCA_019347945.1 Acidobacteriota bacterium
ATACAGACCTTCGGGTGTGGCGCCGGGGGGGGCTGCCCCACAACCACGCTTTTCTTTCTTGTGTTGGTTTGGTTTTTTCTTTCCCCCGGGGGGGGGGGGGCGGTGATATTCGGAAACATCACGTTTTTGCACCCCCTGCGGGGCTCTCTCTGCCGCATTTTGCATATCCTTCCCCCCCCGACCCCGGATTGCGATGAATTCATGAAGGAAATCTCCTGCAGAGGGTGCGATTCGGCTTTCAGGGCCGCGCTGCCGGATCCGTTCGACAGCCCGGTGAGAGCGGTCTGCCCGGTCTGCTCGCATCAGATGATCCTGCGGCCCGGCAGGGGAAGGAAATCGCTCAGGGCGGTCATCGCCGACGAGTCGAGACCGTTTCGGGATTTCCTCGTCGAACAGCTGTCAACCCTTGGCTTCGATACGCTCTGCGTCGAGGACGGGAGGGAAGCCCTAGATCAGATCCGGTTGCTGCAGGCAGACCTGGCGATCGTCAATGTATATCTGAGGAGCATGCTCGGTGTGGAGATATCGGAAGAGATTCGCGCGGACCGAAATCTGGACCATACGCGGGTGATTCTCATCGGCGCGCTCTTCAGGGCCAATCGATTTCGTGCAAACCCGACGAGTCTTTACGGAGCGGATGAATACATCGAGGACCAGGTTCCCGTTCAGGAGCTGCAGAAGATCATCCGGAAGGTGGTCCCCGCCGCGGGCGGAGGTGGCCAGATCGAGATTACAGATAATCGCGAAGAGGAAGCGAGGCGTCTCGCGCGGTTGATCCTCTCCGACATCGTGATCTACAACTCGGACAAGGCGTTCCGGGGAATCCGGGATGGAAACTTCGAGGAAATTCTTCGCGACGAGATCAGCGAGGGACGCGAATATTTTCTGGCGAGGATCGGACCGGGAGGGAGGATCGACGGCGCGATCTTCGATGACACGATCGAACAGTTCGTCCGCATGAAGCGGGAGGAGTTGAGCGAGGCCACATCCGCATGACACCGGAGGAGCTGGCTGAGAAGGTGAGATCGGACGACGCCGATGTGCGCCAGGAGGCCGCCGTCACTCTCGCCCATGAGGTGTCGAATCTCTCTCTGATGTTCGAGATGATGGGGGATTCCGACTGGCGCGTGCGGAAAACGATCGTCGACGGGTTGGTCAGAAGGGCGAACGATCGGATCATCGAAGGACTCCTCGGCGCGCTGCGAGACGGGACCAACGCCGGGCGCCGCAACTCGGCAACCGAAGCTCTCATTCGGATCGGTCCCAGGAGCGGATCGAAGATCATCGCGACGCTGGCGGAAGAGAGAGATCCGGACGTGAGGCTCTCACTCGTGAATCTCCTCGGGGATCTGCGAAGTGACGAGGCGTACGACGAGCTGATCCGGCTGGCGGGCGAGGAGCAGGATGTCAATATCGTGTCGGGAATCGCGACGGCGATCGGTCGCTACCAGCGCCCGGAGGCTGTACCGATTCTGACGGCCATGTTGAAACGGGACGACCCGTGGGTCCAGTTCCATCTGATCGAAGCCCTCGGTGAGATCGAGGACAGGAACGCGCTCCCCCACATTCTCCCGCTGTACTCGAAGCAGGCGCTGCGGAAACCAATTCTCGAGGCTGTCGGCCGGATCGCGGACGTGGGGACGATCAATTTTCTCCTTCGGATCATCTCCGAAGAGAGCAAGCTCAACCTGACGGCGCTTCGATCGCTCGTGGCGATTGCCGACGCGGACAAGCCACGCGTGATGAAAGCCGCCGAGCGGGAGCTGATCCAGCGGCGGCTGGAGCAGTCTTTTCCGGCGGACAAGGTGGAGCCGCTGATCGCACACCTCCGCTCGACGCCCAAGAGGGAGGTCAAGGCCTTCATTCTCCGAGTTCTCGCATGGTCGGGAGATGTGCGTGCGGTTCCGGTACTGATCGAAATGATGAGGGAGGCCGAGCTGGCCGAGGTGGCGGCGTCGGGGCTGATCGACATCGGCCCGTCGGCAGCGGAGGCGGTTCTGATCGAGCTGAAAAATACTCTGGATGCGGATCAGACGATTCTTCTTTTGCGGATCGCGGCGCGGATTGCGGGAGACCGGCTGCTCTCGGCGGTGCTTCCGTCGCTCGAGCATCCCAGCCCTGACGTGCGAAAGACGGCGGTGGAGGTCCTCACAGAGCGGGCCGATCCGAAGGCCATCGACTATCTGATCGCGCGACTCGACGACGAGAACGTCGGCGTGCAACAGGCGGTCGTCAACGCGCTCACCGCGCTCGCCGCATCTGCTCCTGCCGCGAAACCGGCGATGCTCGGAAAATTGAGAAAACTGCTCGATTCGCGATCGCTCGCCGAGAGACTCAACTCACTCCACGTATTCGTCAACATCGAGGGGGAGGGTTTCCCGGACGAACTGCTCGCAGCGTCCCGCAACCGCGATCCGCAGATCCGGGAAAAGGCGGTTTCGCTGATGGGCCGGTTTCACGAGGAGAGATTCGCGGATCAGCTCGTCCTGCTCCTGACCGACGAGGCGACACCGGTCAGACTCGCGGCGATCCGTTCGATCGTCAGGATGCGACCGGAAGGCGGATTGGCCCCACTCGTCAGCTCGCTCGGTGATCCGGAGATCTGGATCAGGACGGCGGCGGCGCAGGCGCTCGGTGAATACCATGCCGTCGAAGCGGTCGCACCTCTGATCGACCGCCTCCGCTCCGACATTCCTCCCGTGAAGATCGCGGTGCTGGAAGCTCTCGGAAAGCTCGACCATCCCGATTCGCATGCGGCGCTGGCGAGCGCGATCGACTCGGAGGACCCGGAAGTTCAGCGAGCAGCGCTTCTGTCTCTGGCGCGGGTTCCGGGAGAGAAGGTGACTCGGATTCTGCTGGACTCTCTGGAAAGTGACGACTGGCGACACCGAGCAGCCGCGGCGAACGCCCTCGGGCATCGCGCAAGTCACGAGGCGACCGGGCGTCTCGAGCAGCTCCTCGCGTCGGACCCGGACCCCTTCGTCCGTCAGACCATCGTGCAGGCTCTGGACCGAATCGGCAGACCGGAATCGTTTCCCGCGCTCCTTCAGGCTCTGGACGATCCTGCCATCGTCGATGAGGTCAGCGATGCATTCGTGCGACATGGAGAGCGCTGGAGAGAGGCGCTCGAAGAGGCGTGGCGGACAGCTGACGCGAGAAGAGAGCCGGTGATCGCGGCGATCCTCGCGGCGATGAAGAACGCAAAGGGAGAGGAGGAAGCCGCCGACGCGTCGTCCCCATGACTCTCAGGCCTCCAGATTTTTCGCTGAATCACCATATGGAGCTTCCGGACGATGTTTTTCGAAAACTCCGCCAGACGATCTACGAGAAGAGTGGCCTTTGGTTCAGTGACAACAACAAGTATCTGCTTCAGAAGCGTCTGAGCACACGGGCCCGTCAGCTCAACTTCGACAGCTTCCAGAAATACTTCTACTTTCTTGCCTACGACCCGGCGGCAGCCCAGGAGTTCGACCGGGTTTTCGAACTGGTCACGACGAACGAGACCTATTTTTTCCGCGAATCTCACCAGCTGGATGCGTTCATCCACGAGATCGTTCCGGAGATGAAAGCGGGTGTGGCTCGGGGAAGAAAGATGAGAGTGTGGTCGGCCGGCTGCTCGTCCGGCGAGGAGGCCTACACGATCGCGATGTTGCTCGACCTGCACGGCTGGTATGACAAAGGAGAGTTCGAGGTCTTCGGAAGCGACCTTAGCCAGACGATGCTTTCCAAAGCGAGGACGGGAGTCTACCGCGCTACCTCGTTTCGATCCACGCCTCCCGAGTTGAAGGCGCGCTACTTCGAGGACGTCGCGAATGAATCTTGGAGGGTTCGCGACGAGATCCGCAACCGTGTTTCGTTCGGGCGGCTGAATCTCTACGAGTCGAACCGGGTAGCGCTGCTCGGAGCTCTCGACGTGATCTTCTGCCGTAACGTGATCATCTATTTCAATGAGAGCTCGAAAAAAGTAGTCATTTCCAATCTTCGGGACCGGCTCATCGATGGAGGGTACCTGCTGCTGGGGCACTCGGAATCGCTGATCGCGCTCTCGACGCAGTTCAAGCTCCGCCATCTGAAGCACGACATGGTCTATCAGAAATAGAGATGATTCGCGCTCTGGTCGTCGATGATTCCGCGTTCAATCGGGTCACTCTGACTCGAATGCTCGAGTCGTCCGTGCACATCGATGTGGCCGGTGTGGCGGTACACGGCGAGGATGCGATCAAGCAGACGCTCCGCCTCGAGCCGGATGTCATCACGCTCGATCTCGAAATGCCGGTGATGGACGGGTTCGCGTTTCTCCGCTGGCTGATGGCAAATCGTCCGACGCCCGTGATCGTGGTCTCATCGAGGGCCAGCGACCGGAGTGTCTTCAAGGCTCTGGAACTGGGCGCGATCGATTTCATCGCCAAGCCGGGAGGAGCCGTTTCGCCCAGGCTCTACGAGATTCAGCAGGATCTGCTTTCGAAGGTCGAAGACATCCGGTCGGTCAGGCTCGAGAATGCAGGACGCCATTTCGAGCCGACTGGCGATCGCGAGAAGTTTCTTCCGGGCCCGCTCTGCATCGATCTGGTGGCCATCGGCTGCTCCACCGGAGGGCCGCCGGCTCTTCAGACCATCTTCGAGTCGCTTCCCCATATGGAAGTCCCCATCGTCGTGGCCCAGCACATGCCGCCGGTGTTCACCGGAATTTTCGCCGAGCGGCTCGACCGGCTGACGTCCTACGTCGTCAGAGAAGCTGTCGACGGAGAGAAGGTCGAGAGCGGCGTCGTTTACATCGCCCCGGGGGGAATGCAGACTGAGCTCGACTCCGAAGACGGGGCGCTGAGGCTGCGAATGCGCGAGCGATACTCGAAGGAGCTCTACGCCCCGTCGGTCGATAAGCTTTTCGCCAGCGCTGCTCGAGTCCTGGGGAGCCGGATGCTCTCGGTCCTCCTCACCGGTATGGGGGACGACGGGGCCCTTGGGATGCTGGAAGTGCGAAAAGCAGGGGGGCTGACCGTGGCGGAGGCGCCGACCACCGCGATCATCTTCGGGATGCCCGGCGCGGCGATTCGAGTCGGCGCGGTCCAGCAGATCATTCCACTCGACAGAATCGCGGCGGGAATCGCCGGAATTTGCACCCGAACCTGAGAAAGGCTCCTTTTTGTGTATGATTCCTCCGGGCGGGCGACAGACATGAGCGACGATACACATCGGAGAGCCGAGTCTTTCCTCGAGCTTTTCAACAAGGGCAAGGAATTCACTGAGGAACTGCTTCAGGAAAACCAGCGTCTTCGGTATCGACTTGCGGCACTCGAAACCGACGACGGAACCCATGTGCCTGAAATCGAGCGGCTGCGCCAGCAGATCGAGCGCCTGACGGCCGAGAATGCGAAGATCCAGGCTCATTTCGAAAAGGTCGAGAGCGAGAATCGCGACTTCGCCGAGCGTTACGTGGAAGTCGAGGAACAGAACAACAACCTCGCGAATCTCTATGTCGCCAGCTATCAGCTTCACTCCACGCTCGATTTTCGGGAAGTGATCCAGATCGTTCAGGAGATCGTGATCAATCTCGTCGGAGCCGAGGTCTTCGCCGTTCTTCTGCGGGACGAGAAAACCGACGAGCTGAAGGCGATTGCGAGTGAGGGGACGACCGTCCTGCCGGAAATGAAGGATCTGACCGTGACGATGGGCCGTGGCGTCCTGGGAAAAGTGCTCGAATCGGGCGAGAGCCACTTTGGTAATCCCGAGGATCGCGACCCGCAGATCGATCAACCGATCGCGGCGGTACCGCTCAAGATCAAGGATCACGTGATCGGACTCATCGTCATTTACAGGCTGCTTCAGCAGAAGGACGATTTCACCGCGGTCGATTACGAGTTGTTTTCGCTGCTGGCGGCGCACTCGGCCACGGCCATCTATTCTTCGAAGCTCTACTCCACTTCCGAGAGGAAGCTGAGCACGATTCAGGGATTCCTGGATCTTCTGACCACCAACTGAGGTAAGCGTGTAAATGGATAACCAGACGACCTTTCTGATTGTCGAGGATTCGCCGACGATGCGCCAGCTGATCTCGTTTTCGCTGAAGCGATTTCGGGGAGCGAAGATCATCGAGGCCGTCGACGGCGTGGACGCGCTGAAGAAGCTCTCGGGCGAGAAGGTCGACCTCATCCTGACCGACATCAACATGCCCGTGATGGACGGGCTGAAGCTGGTCGCGCTGGTACGTCAGAACGAACAGATGAAGGGCATTCCGATCGTGATCATCACGACCGAGGGGGCGGAGGAGGATCGGGAGCGCGGCCTCGCGCTCGGAGCGAATGCTTACATCTCGAAGCCGATCCAGTCATCGCATCTGATCAAGACCATTGGCGAGCTTCTGCCCGCCTGATTCGCGATACGAGCGGCGGCGGCTTTCGCCATTTCTCGCTCCCCACTCCGGATCGCTGTCGAAATTCGATCGCCCTCCTCGGGCTTCGTGTGTATGGATGGCAAACCGCAAGCTCGCTCTCGCGACCAACGTCGGCGACGATTTTTTCGTCGACGAGTCCTGCATTGACTGCGATACGTGCCGCAGTGTCGCGCCTTCGGTGTTTTCTCGGGTCGGGGATCAGTCCGCCGTCGTGCGACAGCCGGTGACCGCCGAGGAATTCACCGCGGCGGGGAAGGCAGCCGTGGCATGTCCTACATCCTCGATCGGAGCGCGGAGTGTCGCCGCCATAAGGCAGGGGGCAGAGAGCTTCCCGGACCCGATCGATGGTGACGTCTTTTTCTGCGGATACACTTCCGAGAGCTCGTTCGGCGCCCACAGCTATTTCGTTCGTCACGACGACGGCAACTTCATGGTCGACTCTCCCCGGTTCTCGTCGCTGCTCGCGAACCGGCTGCAGAGAATGGGAGGTGTCCGGACCCTCTTTCTCACCCATCGCGACGACGTTGCCGATCACCATCGTTACCACGAGACCTTCGACTGCAAGCGGATCATTCACGAGTGGGATGCGGTCGGGACGATCTCGGAACCGGAGCGAGCGATTCGCGGTCTCGAACCGGTCGAGCTCGCGCCGGGACTGCTGGCGATCCCTGTTCCGGGACACACCCGTGGAAGCGTCGTCTATCTCTGGAAAAACTATCTCTTCACGGGAGATCATCTGGCGTGGAGCGAGCGGCTCGGACACCTCTACGCTTTCCGGTCCGCTTGCTGGTACTCCTGGTCCGCACAGCTCGATTCGATGCAGCGGCTTCTGGACTATCGATTCGAATGGGTCCTGCCGGGCCACGGGAGGAGAGTCCATCTGGAGGGTCGGGCGATGCGGGAATCACTCGAGCGATGCGTCGCGTGGATGCGCCGCAGGTGAGAGCGGCGAGCGGGATCGCCCGTCGCGGCGGAAATGAATTCAGGCTGGGGTCGACGCCGAATGCGCTACAGGATGACTTTCTGAACGAAGTAGGCCTGCCAGGTGATTCGCTTCTCGACCAGATTGTCGGCATCCTGCCGGGTCATCTCGAATTTACCGGCAGAGCCTCCCGTGAGCGTCGCCATCAGCAGATGGACCTTCGAGATCTCCGGTGTGCGATCGATCAGAACCGACGTCGCCGAGATTGCCTTGAAGACATCGTCCTCGGAGTTTGCCGAGAGACGAACGGTCAATTCGTCGGGCCCTTCCTGAGTGATGCTGGCGCCGAAAAGGCCCATGTTCTCGTAGGCGCGCTGGAATCGATTCAGGATCCCGCGATCGAGCTCCGGAAACGCCGGGGCACTCACCGATGGATCTGTCGGCGCTTCTCCGGACGATCCTCTGGGGCGGATTCGGACCCTCGAGCCGAGGGGCGTTTCGTTGTTCTGAGGTTGGGCGGGTGCCCGTTCGGTGGTGATCAGGCGGGCATCTCCGAGGCCGAGGGCGTTCTGCTTCTCGGTGGTTTCCACGTCGATCAGTCGCGGATCGAAGGAGAGGGTGGTTCCGTTCTCCAGGGTGACGATCGCCTGGCCGTTCCGGACCTCCCACTTCTTGGTGGCCTTGTACACCGTCCCGTCCTTCATGAAGATGGTGTAGGTAGCGAACAGAGGCATCGCGAACAGCGACAAAACGGCGGCGAGAATGAGTTTCTTCATCAGAAAAGCCCTCCTGGGGGTTTCGGACGATTCTAACAGCGGAGGATCCAATTGGATTTCGCGAGACGGATCCCGGCGTTCGCGGTAAGATTGATGGCGCACTGCCCGAGCCGGGCGGCGCCCCTGGAGGATTCAGATGCTAGTCGTGATGGATGTATCGGCCGATCAGAAGCAGATCGATGCCGTCATTGCTCAGATCGAGAAGCTCGGCCTGCGCGCACATCCGATGCCGGGAGCGCAGCGAACTGCGATCGGAATCACGGGTAACCAGGGGACGGTCCACTCGCAGGCGCTGGAGAATCTCCCGGGAGTTCGGGAGGTCATCCGGGTTTCCCAGGCCTATAAGCTGGTGAGCCGGGAGACCAAACCGGACGATACGGTCGTCAGGATCGGGAACATCGGCGTCGGGGGAGCCCCGTTCGTGGTGATTGCCGGGCCGTGTGCCATCGAGTCGCGCGACCAGGCGCGAAGGGTGGCGGAGGCGGTCCGGAGGGCAGGCGCCCAGATGTTCCGCGGTGGAGCGTTCAAGCCGAGAACATCTCCCTACTCCTTTCAGGGACTCGGAGAGCGTGGGCTGGAAATCCTGGCGGAGTGCCGTGAGGAGTTCGATCTTCCCGTGATCACCGAGGCGGTGGATCTCGAGAGCCTGAAGCTGGTCGAACAGTACGCCGACGTCATTCAGATCGGCGCCCGGAACATGCAGAACTTCTCGCTATTGCGCGCTGCGGGTCGGATGTCGAAGCCCGTCCTGCTGAAGCGGGGTATGTCGGCGACGCTCGAGGAGTTTTTCCTCTCCGCGGAGTACATCCTTTCCGAGGGGAACTTCAACGTCATCCTGTGTGAGCGGGGGGTGCGCACGTTCGCCGACCATACCCGCAACACTCTCGACCTCTCGGTCGTCCCGGCCATCGAACGGATCAGCCATCTTCCGGTGATCGTCGATCCCTCGCACGGAACGGGCAAGAGGACGAAGGTCCGCCCGATGTCGCGAGCGGGGATTGCGGTCGGGGCCGATGGACTGATCATCGAGGTGCACGACCGCCCGGATCAGGCGCTGTCGGACGGGCCGCAGTCGATCGTTCCGGAGGAGCTGGAACAGCTCATGAAGGAGATCAGGCAGATCGGAGAAGTAATCGGGCGGCCCCTCCATCCGACTGTTCCGGCCGGAGCGACCGCCTGAGCCGAAATTCGCGATCTTGAGGGTCGCGTTAACGCTTTGTAACGGTGACGTAATCGCTCTCGGACCGTTTCTATGGTCTGATAAGCGATGGAAAACCAAGCCCTGCGGGGCGCCGGGCTGCGCTCGGTTTGATGGTCGGGAGACCGGGAGATACGAGGTCGATGAGGCACTGGACGCTCGCACTACTCGGAGTCGCAATGGTGGTTCCTTCCGGAACCGCTGGTGCGGCCGCCACGGGTGAGGGGGGGATGAAAGTGCTCGGCCGGGTGATCTCGGCCTCGTCGCCGGTACCGGAGGCTCTGGTCATCGCGCTGAGCCTGACCGACTCCATCTCGTTTCGATCGGGTACGGATTCCGACGGTGCGTATCAGCTTCCGGAGCTTCCGCGCGGAATCTACCGGGTGCTGGCGGTGAAGCGAGGTTTCGCGCCGGCCATGGCGACGATCGTTCCGAACCGCCCGAATCACTCGATCAACTTCAATTTGCGGACCGAGGCTTCGCTCTCGGCGAGCGAGCGGGAGGAGATCTGGAAGATCAGACGGTCCATTCCGTCCGACATCCTTCGCGAGCTCGAGATGGAAGCTGCTCCGGCCGTGGCGGAGGAGGCTGGCCGTGATTCGTCGCTGAGCGGTGCTCTCCATTCGCTGTCGGGCATCGGTTCGGAAGCGAGTGGAAACTGGACCCAGACAGCGGTCGGGATCCGGGGAAGCGTCGACGGTTGGGCGGTCGGATTGAACGGGCGGCTCGCCTCGTCCGAGGAGCGAGTCACTGGCGAAGGCCCGGTCTCGCCCGGATTCGAAAATTCGACGGTCGCGATGAGGATCGAGTCGACCGGCGATTCGGTCTACGAGATCAGAACCAACCGCGCCCGATGGTTCGAGCCGACCGCAATGGATGCCGAAGTCTCGGTCAATACCCACAGCCTCGGATGGCGCGGAGAGCAATCGGAAGTCGAGATTCGCTATCTGGATCACCAGAATGTCCTTTCGAACGACTCGCGCGCTCAGATCGCGCTCGAGGGTGGAACGCGACTGATTGACAGGAAGTCGTTCGACGTCGGTGTCGCGTTCAAGATCGAGCAGTTCGAGGGATCCGGTGCGTTGCGCTACGAGGTCGCCGAGCTCGCCACAACGGCCCAACAGAAGATTGGCGAAGCAGTGAGTGTCGCGTACGGACTTCGCGGGCGCTACAGCGACATCGGAACGCAGTGGGTTCCGGAGACGAGCGCCAGAATCGAGCTCGGTAATCAGAGCTCGATCGTCGTTTCGGGCCACTACAAGGTGTATCAGGACGATCAGGAAATACTCACGTTGCCCGCAATTCTCTACTTCGACGACAAAACCTCCACGTATCCCCGTTATCGCTATGCGTTCGGAATGATTTTCGGCAGCGAAGAAGATTTCGTCAGCGCGATCGCGAGCGTAGCCGAGATCGACTCCAGGACACGGATGTTCTTCAATCAGCGGTTTGACGGCAGAGCGGACGGGCTCTGGCTGGACGACGGCGATGTGACCCGTGATCTGACAGTGACGATGCGGCGATTGCTCGCGGGCCGGCTTGCGCTCGAAGTCGCATCGACCGCCGGAGAGGCGAGCGGCGTTTCGAAAGAGCCGAGCAAGTACCTCACGGGCTCGGTTCAGTCTCTGTATCGGCCGTGGGGCACCTCACTCGATCTGGCCTATCGGTACATCGAACATGGAGCGATCAGCGATGCCGGCCTGCTGGAAAACGAGCGGCTCGCGTTCCGGATGGGGCAGTCGCTGTGGTTGCCGCTCGATCTGAAGGTGCTTCTGGGGATCGACTTCATTCGCGACGGTCTGACTGATTCCGACATCTCGAACGGGGCCGATATCGTGCAGACCCGTCTCGTCGGAGGCCTTTCGCTCGCTTTCTGAGGATGCCGGGAGGGCGGCGTCAGTCTTCGTCCGATTCCTCGATCGTGATCTGCCCAACGATTCTTTCGACCCTCAGAGACATCCCCTTGCTGACGACGATCTGCTTCAGGTAGTTCAGTGAGGTGATTGCGGCGGGGAGACCGGACATCGCGGTCGGAATACCCGCGAGTCTGCCGACGAGCTGGATCGTCTTGTCGACGTTGGTGTACTCGCCCGAAGAGAGATCGCGGCCGGTTTCCCAGTAGTAATCGAGAATGAGCGTGTAAATGTCGTTCACGAGATCCCGGAAGCGCATCTCGGTGCCCCACGCGAAGCATTGGCCCGCGCGAATATTGGTGAGGAACTCATCGAGCGAGCCGGCTTTGCTCACCGTGAAGACTTTGGCGACGTGTTTGAGGGTATGCGCGTCGGAACCACCGACCATCGCAATGGTACGGCCCCGGTTCCTGATCTTGCTTGCAAGCTCGTGAACCGTAGCGTTGTGAATCGAGGCCATCGCCCCGTTCATGACTTCGTAGATGTCGAACATCTCGATCATCTCGTCGATGTAACGGGTGGCTACGGATTTCATCCGATAGTTCTGGAACAGGTGATTAACCCCGAACAGGATGTCCTCGGATTTCATCCATCGAACGAGCTCGCGGATGTCCGGTCTGAGGCGCTGGATCTCGTCGTGCTGGGCTTCGGTGATGTTCCATGCTCCGATGTGAACTCTCTGCCCGGTCTCGGGAAAGTAGGTCTCGACCTCTTCCGAAATGAAGAAGTCGTCGAGATCGGGGTATTTGTCCAGGAGGTAGAGGGCACCGTCGATGCTGTCGTGATCGGTCAGGGTCACGTAAGACATTCCGCGAGCTTTCGCCGCCCGATAGACGTCTTCCGGAGGCGTGTAGCAGTCCCGGGTGTTCGCGCGCCGGAAGTACTTGAAAACCGAATATCGGCTGTGGCAGTGAAGATCTGCCTTTTTCCAGGATGAGTCATCCATGAAATCCTGGGAGTCGGGGGTTTTCATCTCGGTTCGTTCGGCGAAGGTCATTTCGTATAACCTTCGGCTAACCATACCCTTTGGGTCGAATGGCGTTCAAGTAGGAAAGCGATGGTCACGAAGAAAGAGAAGCGCGACAGGAGCCTGAAGGAATGGCTGGAGACGGAGGTTCCGTCACGGCTCCCGGCTCTTCCTCTGATCTCCACCGTGCTGTTTCCCGGCGGAGTGGTCTCGCTGACCGTCGCGATCCCGCGAAATGTTGAACTGATCCGGTCGCTCTCGGAGGAGCCTGCCTTCATCGCGGTATTTCCGCAGAAGACCGGGGATCGGGAAGAGCCGACGGCGGAAGACCTGAGCCGGATCGGGGTGCTCGCGACAGTGGTGCAGAAGCTGCCGCTCGCCGAAGATCGCTATCAGGTCTTCCTTCAGGGACGGCAGAGGATCGAGCGGGTGGAGGTGACGAGAACCGAGCCCCATTTCGAAGTCGAGCTGAGGGACGTTCCACCGCTGAAGTCGCATCTGGCGGAGGCGAAGAATCTGATGGAGCGATCGATGCTCCTCTTCGCTCGCCTGGCCGAGACCGATTCCCGCTACAACCAGGAGTTGCTCGAGGTGCTTCAGTCGAACATGGCGGAGGGTCCGGATCTTTACGCGGATCTGCTGGCGACGCTGGTGCCGGAGCTTCCGCTCGAGTTCCGTCAGGAGCTGCTCGAGGCGGTCAATCCCGCCGACAGAATTCAGCGTCTTCTCGCGAGGATGGAGGAGGACTACGCCCACGCCCAGACCGACCAGGAGCTGCAGAAGAAGGTGAACCTCTCGTTCAGACGGCATGAACGAGAAAGCTACCTTCGCGAGCAGATGAAGGCGATTCAGGCCGAGCTCGGCGAAACGAGTGTGGCCGAGGCCGACGAGTATGCGAGAAAGATCGAGAACCTGGGGTTGCCGGAGGAATCAGAGGACTCGCTTCTCCGCGAGGTCGCCCGGCTGAGAATACTCTCGCCCGCTTCGTCCGATTACGCGGTCATACGAGGGCATCTCGATCTCGTGATGGAGATGCCGTGGGGCAACTCGACGCCCACAGGCATCGACCTGGAGGAAGCGGGGACGATTCTCGATGCGCGACATCACAGCATCGAGGAGGTCAAGGACCGTGTTCTCGAGTATCTGGCAGTCCTCAAGCTGACCTCGGAAATCCGCGGTCCCGTGCTCTGCTTCGCCGGTCCGCCGGGAGTGGGGAAGACGTCTCTCGGCCAGGCCATTGCGGATGCGATGGGGCGGAAATTCGTCCGGTTTTCCGTTGGCGGAATGACTGACGAATCAGAGATTCGAGGGCATCGAAAGACCTACATTGGAGCGATGCCGGGGAAGATCGTTCAGAGCTACATCCAGGTCGGCGTGAACAATCCGTTGATCATGATCGACGAGATCGACAAGATCGGCAAGGATTTCCGGGGAGACCCCGCTGCCGCGCTTCTCGAGGTCCTCGATCCCGAGCAGAATCACGCGTTTCTCGATCGTTACCTCGAGATCCCGTTCGATCTTTCGCGTACCGTTTTCATTGCGACGGCGAATCACGTCGCGTCGATTCCCGGCCCGCTGAAGGACCGGATGGAGATCATTCAGCTGCCGGGATACACACCGATGGAGAAGCTGGTGATCGCCCGGGAACATCTGCTTCCGCGCCTCCTGAAGGATCATGGCCTGGAGGCCGAGCGGGTCACGTTCGACGAGGGCACGGTCGTCAATATCATTTCGGAGTACACCGCCGAGGCCGGCGTGCGGCATCTCGAGCGTCAGTTGGCCGCCGTCATCCGAAAGATCGCCCGGAAAGTAGCCACCGACCAGAAACCCGACTTCACGGTAGACATGGCCGATATCGCCGAATATCTGGGTCCTCCGAAGTACGAGCACGAGTTCGCGGGAAGGGAGCCCGAGATCGGTGTGACCACCGGTCTGGCGTGGACGTCGTACGGTGGGGAGATCATGTTCATCGAAGCAACCATGATGCCGGGATCCGGCAGAATCATCGTGACGGGGCACCTCGGTGAAGTGATGAGGGAGTCGGTCCAGGCGGCTCATTCGTACGTTCGTTCGAAGGCGGACGAGCTCGAGATTCATCCGTCGCGGTTTCAGGATTTCGACTTCCACGTCCATTTTCCGGCGGGTGCGATTCCGAAGGACGGCCCGTCCGCCGGCGTCGCCGTCGCGACGACGATCGTTTCGGTGGCGGGAGAGAAGCCGGTCAGACACGATGTCGCGATGACCGGTGAGATCACTCTTCGTGGGAAGGTTCTGTCGGTGGGAGGCATCCGCGAGAAAGTGCTGGCGGCTCACCGCGCGAAGCTGAAGACGGTGATTCTCGCCGAGGGGAACCGGAAGGATCTGCACGAAGTGCCTCTCGAGGTTCAGACGGATCTCGAGTTCGTCTTCGTAGAGCGGGTCGAGCAGGTATGGGAAAAAGCTCTGATCCCGCTGTATCTGGTGAAGGACCGAGGCCGACGGTTCGACATGGAGGAGTTCCGAGCGGACATCCCCGAAAAGGGTCCCCGGTGAAACGGGCTGTGAGGTGGCTGGGCCACCTGGCGTTCGTCGGTCTTCTATTCGTCGCGATGGGGGCGAGTGCCTACTTTACCTTCCGGGTTTTCGTCAGAGGAGAGTCCGTGGTGACCCCTGCGGTCACCGGACGTTCTCTGGCCGAGGCCAGGGCGATGGCCTCGGATCTCGGAGTCGAATATGTCGTTGATGAGTCCCGGGCCCGATATTCCGACCAGATTCCTGCCGATCACGTGGTGTGGCAGAGTCGGCCGGCGGGTTCCTCGATCAAGCGAGGATCACGGCTGATGGTCGGCAGGAGTCTCGGCCCGATCGTAGCGACCGTCCCCGACGTGACCGGAGCCACTGCGCGTGCGGCCCTGATGGAGCTCAACGACCGGAATCTCACGCTCCGTCACGTCTCGACGATCGACTGGCCGAACGATCCGGGAGTCCTCGCGACGGTGCCGCGGGTCGGCAGCGCGGTGAGGCGCCAGACGGAAGTCTCGATTCTTGTCTCGACCGGTGAGTCGCGACAGCGGTTCGTGATGCCCGATCTGATCGACAGAAACGCCGATCGGGTTCGACGCACGCTGGAGGCTGCTGGCTTCGAGGTGGCTCCGTTCCGGTACGAGAGCTATCCCGGAATCGAGGACGGCACAGTCATCCGGCAGGCTCCAACGCCCGGTTATCCGGTCTCGCTGGACGACATCATTACGCTGACGATCAGCAGAGACGATCCCGATTCGATCGAGGATCAGGGATCAATCGACTTCGGGAGGTCGCAATGAGCAGCGTCCGGATCGCTCCATCCCTTCTCTCATCCGACTTCGCCCGGCTCGCTGAGGCGATCGCGATGATCGAGGAAAGTGGCGCAGAGATCGTTCACCTCGACGTCATGGACGGTCACTTCGTGCCGAATCTGACGATCGGGCCCCCGGTGGTGAAAGCGCTTCGGAAGGAGACCGATCTGACGTTCGACACCCACCTCATGGTTTCCGAGCCGCAGGCGTGGATTCCGGGATTTCTCGATGCGGGAGCCGACATGATCTCCATCCACGTCGAGGCGGACCGGCATCTTCATCGGGGGCTGTCGATGATTCGCGACGGTGGAGCAAAGGCGGGCGTGGCGATCAACCCGGGAACGGCGGTGGAAAGCGTCTCCGAGGTCCTGGAGCTGACCGACTATCTGCTGATCATGACGGTGAATCCCGGCTTCGGCGGACAGCGGTTCATCGAGCGGGGTGTTGGAAAGATCGGACGTGCGAAGTCGATGATCGAGTCTGCAGGAGTGCCGTGCGATATCGAGGTAGATGGCGGGATCGACGTCACGACGGCACCGCGGGTCGTTGCGGCCGGCGCCGGGATTCTGGTCGCCGGCTCGGCAATTTTCGGCACGTCCGATCCCGTTGGAGCGGTTCGGGCGCTACGACAGGCGGCCGCCGGGCCGGTGGCCTGAATGGAGGAGTTTTTGAGGAAGTCGTTGAATCTCAGTCTGATTCTGATCGGGGCCTTTGCAATGGTCGCGTTGCCATCCTGCAACCGGAATCGAACATTGGAGCCGGTCCTGATCAATCCGGCGTTTCTGAATCTCACGAAGGAAGAGGTTTTCGAACAAGGGGAGGAATTGCTCGGACAGAGGAAGTTCGCGCGGGCTCGCGAGCATTTCGCTCACGTTTATGAAAACTTTCCCAACGACCCGCTCGGGCGGCGGAGCCTTCTGGCGATCGCGGACACCTACTTCGAGCAGGGCGGCGAGATCAATCTGATCGAGGCCCAGTACAAGTACCGCGACTTTCTCAATCGCTACCCCGGCAGCGAGATGGCCGACTACGCCACACTCCAGATTGCGCTCGTTGCGCACAAGCAGATGGAGCGTCCCGACCGGGATCAGGAGAAAACGTACGAGGCAGCGGCCAAGCTGCGCGACATGATCGCGCTCTACCCCAACAGCTCGTATCGCGCTCTCGCGGAGGAGAAGCTCGCCGAGGCCAACGATCGCCTGGCGGAGCACGAGCACATCGTCGCACGGTTCTACATGAACCGTGGGAGCTGGAACGCGGCAGTCGAGCGACTCAACGGTCTGATCGACGACTACCCTACATATACCCGGCGTGACGAGGTTTTCTTCGATCTGGCGGAAGCCCTGACGGGACTTGGAAGAACCGGTGAAGCCCGTCTCTATCTGGAGCGTGTTCTCAGCGAGTTCCCTGACAGCGATCTCGCCGAAGATGCGAGGAGAAGGCTCGCGGAGCTGACGACGTGAACCTGCGGGCAGTTCTGCTCGGAGTGCTCGTCACATCGGCGTGTGGCACCGCGAGCCCGCCCGAACCGGCGGTTCCGCCCCCTTCGGCCCCGGTTGTTGCGACTGATCCTCGAGTCGGCGAGCTCGAAACGACGATTCGGGAGCTGACCGATCGCATGGAAGTCATGCAGGCACGGCTCGAAGCGATGGAAGACGTCGTTCAATCGACTCGATCGGTTCAGCAGAACCCCTCGTCTCCGGCAGCCAGGACGGAAGTCGAGCGCACCACGACTCGCCAGGCGGCGGTCGTCGATGCGAGCAATTCGTACAGAGAAGCTCAGATCATGTTCGGCCGCGGACAGATCGAAAACGCGCGCACCGCCTTCGAGCAGGTCTTCCGGACCGATCCGGTGGGCGACCTGGCCGACAATGCGCTCTACTGGATTGGTGAAACGTATTTCGTGATGGGGCAGTATCGCTCGGCAATCCGCGTCTACGACAGGATCGTCCGCGACTTCAGTAATCAGAACAAGGCGCCGGATGCGATGCTCAGAAAGGGACAGGCACTCGTGAAACTGGGCGACCTCGCCCTCGCGCGCGAGGTTTTTAGTGAGCTCGTCGATCGCTATTCGTGGAGCCCCGCGGCAAGCGCTGCCGAGGGCGAGCTGGTTCGAATAAGGTATTGACGCATGAGTGAGGCGATTCGCGACCTTCTTGCCCGACGGGATTATTCGGGTGCGGCCGCCCTGCTCCAGAGCGAGCTCGCCAAGTATCCGAAGAACGTTCGAATGAGGCTTCAGTACGCGGAAGCTCTGTCCGGAGGTGGAAACCTCGAAGATGCGCTCATCCAATACGACCGCGTCGCGAATGAATACGAGGCCGATGGTCTGATCGTTCAGGCGATCGGAGTTCGGAAAAAGGCCGAAAAAGTGGCGGCGCTCCTCGGAGCCGGCGCGTTGGAATCGGACCAGAGCGCTCCGGTGCTTCGCGCTCCGGAGAGCCCGCTCTTCGAGGAGCTCGAAGCAGACGAACTGGACGCGCTCGTTGCGAAGATGACCTTTCATCAATACGAAGAGGGCGACATCATCATCACGGAGGGCGAGCAGGGCTCGGCCCTCTACGTCATCGTTTCGGGATCGGTGAAGGTCTTCACGCGATCTCAGGCCGGGGAGAACATCCACCTCGCCGTGCTCGAAGCAGGAGAGTTCTTCGGTGAGATCAGCGTGCTCACGGGCCGGCCGCGAACCGCGACGATCACCGCTGCCGAGAAGTCTGAGCTTCTGCGGCTCGACAAGCCCGACTTCGACGCGCTCGCGGCCGAAAAGCCGAATATCCGAAGCGTCGTCGAGGAGTTTTACGAAAGGCGGGCAAGACACACGGTCGAGGCGGTCATCGAATCGCTGAAAGGGGCGAGGTGAGATGGTGGTCCTCCCCATTCGTAAGCTCGGAGACGACGTCCTGCGGAAGCAGACCGAGCCGGTCGTGAACTTCGACGCCGATCTGAAGAAGCTCGTCGATGACATGACCGACACGATGTATGACGCGCCCGGCGTCGGCCTCGCGGCCAACCAGATCGGCGTCTCTCTCGATCTGATGATCATCGACGTAACTTCCGGCGAAGAGCCCGGAAATCTTCACGTCTTCGCCAACGCGACGATCAGCCGGACCGAAGAGGAACAGGTCGGCGACGAGGGCTGCCTGTCGGTCCCCGGGTTCTTCGAGATCGTCCCGAGGCCGGCAAAGGTGTGGGTTCGCTACCAGGACGTCGATGGGGAATGGCGGGAGATGGAGACCGAGGGTCTCATGGCCAGAGCGGTGTGCCACGAGACCGATCACCTACGCGGGCTTCTCTACGTCGACCATCTGCGGGGTCTGAAAAAAGAGAGAATTCTCCGCAAGATCAGGAAGCTCGACAAAGCAGGAGAGTGGTAGCGCCGGAAAAACGGCTACCCGAAGCTTTCCAGCGCTTCCTCCTCGTCTTCGTAGATCTCGAAGAGCGGCAGGAGCATCGAAAGCTGGAGCGTCTGCCTCACCCGGTCCTGCGGGCGAAGCAGTTTGAGCACCGCCCCCTGATCCCGGGCCGCGCGGAAGCCGTGCACGAGCTCGCCGAGGCCGTTACTGTCGATGTAGTCGATGCCGGACAGGTCGATCAGGATTTTCCGGTGCCCCTGCTGCAGCAGCGCGACGATGGCCTGAACGAGCTCTTCCTCGGTGTCGCCGAGGGCGAGCCGTCCCTCGAAATCGATGACGGTCACGTCCCCCTGCTGCTTTGTTCCGATCCTCATCCGCGCGATGATATCCGACTCGGACAGCTTGTGCGGGAGGTTGGTCTGAAATATTGTGCCTCGGCCGCCCGGTAGGTCCACGGATATGCTGATTCTTCCCTACAAAGGAAAGTCGCCGACATTCGGTCGGGGGGTGTATATCGCTCCGAACGCGACGGTCATCGGTGATGTCGAAGTCGGGAACGGAAGCTCGATCTGGTTCGGCACGGTGGTTCGCGGTGACGTTCACTACATCAGAATCGGCGAAGAAACCAATATTCAGGACAACTGCTGCGTCCACGTGACCAATGGGAAATGGCCGTGCGAGATCGGCCATCGGGTGTCGGTCGGACACGGTGCGATCGTTCACGGGTGTGTGGTCGCCGATGGATCCCTGATCGGAATGGGCGCCCTGATTCTCGATGGAGCAGAGGTCGGAGAGGAATCGCTCGTGGCGGCGGGTGCAGTGGTCACCGAGGGGATGAGGATTCCACCACGCAGTCTGGTTGTCGGTGTGCCGGCACGGATCAAGCGCGAGCTGACGGCCGATGAGCTCGAGCGCGTCAGAAACAACAGCGCCAATTACGTCGAGTACTGTAAAGAGTATCTGGGAGAAAACAGGTGAGCAGCAGAGTTCAGGCAGGATCGCTTCGCAGAAGAGATGCGGGGCAGAACGTCACGGTAGCCGGCTGGGTGCGGAAGCAGCGCGATTTCGGCGAACTGATCTTCATTGATCTGCGGGATCGATCGGGTCTTCTGCAGCTGGTCCTGGACCAGGCTCGCTCGAGCCCGGAGCTGATGCAGATGGCGCGGGACATTCGCTCGGAGTTCGTCCTTCGCGTCACCGGTCTGGTCGTCGAACGGGAGGCCGAGAGGCGGAATCCGGAACTGCCGTCGGGGGAGATCGAGCTGCTGGTCCAGCAGATGGAGATTCTTTCCCGCTCGGACACTCCTCCGTTCGTCGTCGATGAGGATACGAGCGCATCGGAGGAGACGCGACTCGAGTACCGCTACCTCGATTTGCGACGGCCCAATCTCACCCGGAACATGATCCTGCGCGACGCGGTCTGCAGGCAGGTCAGGAACGTCCTCCAGAAGAGCGGGTTTCTGGAGATTGAAACTCCGATCCTGACGGCGTCTACACCCGAGGGAGCGCGGGATTACCTCGTGCCGAGCCGCGTCCACCCGGGGGAGTTCTATGCGCTGCCCCAGAGCCCACAGCTGTTCAAGCAGCTCCTCATGGTCTCGGGACTCGAGAGGTACTATCAGATCGCGCGCTGCTTTCGCGACGAAGACATCCGCAGCGACCGGCAGCCGGAATTCACTCAGATCGACATCGAAGCCTCGTTCGTCGACGAGGAGTTCCTATTCGATCTGATCGAAAAGATGTTCGCTGCCGTCTTTCCCGAGGCGGGGATCCATCCGTCGACGCCGTTTCCCCGGCTCACCTGGAAGGAAGCGATGGACCGGTTCGGGACGGATCGTCCGGACCTGCGCTATGCGATGGAGATCGCCGACGCGACCGAACTGGCTTCGAAGATGAGCTTTCCTCCGTTTGCCGAGGCGGCTGGCAACGATGAAGTGGTGAGAGGAATCGTCGTTCCGAGAGGCAGCGGACTCTCGAGGAAGCGGCTCGACGCGCTGACTGAAGAAGCGAAGAGTCTGGGCGCCGGGGGGCTCGTCTGGGTGAAGCTCGGAACCGAGCCGTCCTCGTCGATCCGCAAATTCCTCGAAGCGGCCGACTATCAGAGGCTGCGTGAGCATTTTTCCGCCGGATCCGATGATCTGCTCCTGATGATCGTCGGTTCGTGGGAGAAGGCGTCGTCGATTCTCGGTGATCTTCGGATCAGAATCGCCGGCGACGAAGGCATGATCCCCGAGCACCAGTGGAAGTTCGTCTGGATCGTCGACTTTCCTCTTTTCGAGTTCAATGCCGAGGATTCGCGATGGTACGCGCGACACCATCCGTTCACCTCACCGAGGCCGGAGCACGAAGAGAGTATCGAGAGCGATCCCGGTTCGGCGCTGGCGCGTGCTTACGACATCGTCCTCAATGGTATCGAGCTGGGCGGAGGAAGCATTCGAATTCACCGTCCGGAGTTGCAGAGGAAGATGTTCAGGGCTCTCGGCATCGAGGATGCGGAGGCGGAAGAGAAGTTCGGATTCCTGATGGAAGCGTTCCGTTACGGGGCGCCACCGCATGGAGGAATCGCTCTCGGGCTCGACCGGATCGTGATGCTGATGGCTGGTGCGAGCTCGATCCGGGACGTGATCGCATTTCCGAAAACCGCGCGCGGTCAGGATCTGATGGCGGGTGCACCATCGCCGGTGGCTGCAAAGCACCTTCGCGAGCTTTCCATCTCGCTGAAGAAAAAAAAGTGAAATGGGCCGACGCGATCCCATCCGCGAAGTGCAGCACAGCACGGGGAGTTATCCGGTGTATTTCGGCAGAGGAGCGCTCGAAGAGCTCGGTGGAATCGTGCGTGCGAGCGCGGGGCCGAGGCGCCCGGTCGTGCTGGCGGGAAGAGGCGTACCGGAAAACTGGGTATCCGTCGCGGCGGAGTCCTGCGAAGCCGAGCCGATATTCTTCCGGGACGGCGAAGGCGACAAGACGCTCGGGACGGTTGAAGCGCTCATCGGTGCGATGCTGGATCGCGGCGTCCGGCGTGACTCGGTGGCGGTCGTCGTCGGGGGCGGGACCGCCGGAGATACCGGCGGATTCACCGCCTCGGTCTTCATGCGCGGGATTCCGTTCATTCTCGTTCCTACGACTCTCTTGAGTCAGGTCGACAGCTCGATTGGCGGAAAGCTCGGGGTCAATCATCCCCTGGGAAAGAACATGATCGGGTCATTCCAGGCGCCGGTGGCTGTGGTATCGGATCCGGTCACCTGGTCGACGCTGCCCGAACGCGAGCGGAGATCCGGACTGTATGAGGTTCTCAAGGCGGGGGTGATCGCCGACCGGGATCTTTTTCTCAGACTCAACGAGCTCGAAACAGGGCCCTCGGGAGAGGAGATCGAGGCCGCGGTCGCAAGGAGTATCGAGATCAAGGCCGGTATCGTCTCCCGAGACGAGCGCGAAGCAGGGGAGCGCCGCCTCCTGAACTACGGGCACACGATTGGTCACGCGATCGAGCGGAGTGCGGGATACGGCTCGATGACTCATGGCGACGCTGTGGCCTGGGGGATGATCGCGGCGAACGAGATCGCGGTCGGTCGCGGCATTCTCGACTGGACCGAGCGGGAGCTGATCGATCAGCTCATTCTGAAATGGGAACCGGCGAGGCTCGACCTCTCACGACTCGATACGGTTGCGGGTGCAGTCGAGCTGGACAAGAAGTTCACGGGCAGCGATCGGGTGATGATACTTCCCGAGCGGATCGGACGGTGCGCGGTCGTGGATCGGATCACGACCGGAGAGATCGGCACTGCGATCGCGCTCCTGCAGAGCTACGCGGAACGTTGAGAGCCGCGGACAGGTACCGGGATCGTGATGACCATGCTCGTTCCGACGCCTTCCACGCTTGCAAGCGTTACGGTCCCGCCGTGAGCCTCGGTCACCTCCTTCACGATGAAGAGCCCCAGCCCGGTTCCGCCGCCACCTCGGAATGATTTCCCGGAAGCCTGCCGGTACTTTTGAAACAGTTTGGTCTGTTCCTCCGGCTTGATTCCGATACCGGTGTCGGTGACGGTGATGACGATGTTCTGGCTCCCGTCTTCTGCGCGCTGGGGTTTTGCGGCGACGGTCACGACTCCGCCTTTGGGTGTGAATTTGAGGGAGTTGCTCAGCAGGTTGATGAGAACCTGGGTGAGTTTTTCCGCGCTACCTTCAATCGGTGGAAGGTCGTGTCCGTGTGCGGCCATCAGATGCACACCATCCCGTTGAGAGGCCTGCGCGAGACTCTTGACGCTGTGCTGGAGCACCGAACCGATATGGACCGTGTCCTTCTGGAACTCGAAGTTGCCGGATTGGATCTTCGAGAAGTCGAGGATTTCGTCGATCAGATTCATCATCCGCTTCGACTCGCGCATCGACTCCTCGAGAAGCTCACTGTGAAGCGCTTCGAGGTTGGTGTCGGGGTTGTCGAGGATGAACTCGAGTGTTCCCTGGATTCCCGACAACGGTCCTCTGAGGTCGTGGACGATCATCGAGGTGAAGTCGGAGCGTGCCTGCTCGATCTCCTTCTCCTTGGTGACGTCGTGGAAGGAAAGGGCAATCTTGGAGTTCGCTTCTCCGGTGGGTACGCGTCGCACGCGGTACTGTCTCGACTCGTATTCGACCTCGACCTCGTCCATCTCCTGGTCTTCGTCGAAGAAGGGGATCAGCCAGCCCCGTTCTCCACCCAGGGTCTTGCAGCCCGCCCGGATCCAGTTGCCGGCTCCGTCTCCGAAGCTCGCTCGGAACGAGGCGTTCGAGTATGGGAGCTCCCCCTCCGCGGTCACGACCGCGATGGGAAACATCAGGTTCTCGACGATCTGTTTTTGAATCTCGTTCATGACGGAAGGGAGATGGCGTTGTGGTGCTTGAGTCGTGCGAGAGTGAACATGGTCGTGAAGCCGTCGAATGGACTGAGCTTGACGATGCGCTCGATGTTGGAGCGGCCATCGACCAGAGACATCAGATAACCCTCCTGAACCGTCAAATCGAATTGGTCGAAGTTGGAGAGAAACTCGGGAGAGATCCTGGGGATGACCGAGGAGAGGTTGTCGCTCGAGAGAAACTCGCGGACGATCGTGCAGCGGACGATCTCCTGGTAGCCGCGGAGGAGTGGATCGTTCTCGGCTGACTCTTCGAGCCAGCGGAAGGTGCCCCACAGACCACGCGAGTCGATGGATGATTTTACGACCCTGTTCAATTCCGCAGGATCGGAAATCTTCTCGAGGGAGGCCTCCGATAACGTCACGGAACAATCATACCGAAAGATTTTGGGTAGCGAGCAAGTTTGCGACATTTGACGCGACCGGGACACGCTGTGGTTGATTCCGTGGAAGGTTTGGCAGAGAATCGGAAAGAAGACGTCGAACGATGGCGAAACCACTCTTTTATGCAGGTGTCTTACTGATCGTGGCGCTGGCTCTCGACCTCGCGGTCGCGGGAATCGGCCTTCTGGCAGGGGATTCGGGTCGAACCGTTGCACCGATCGAAGCGGCGGTCGCCCTCATGGCGATCATTCCTGTGTCGGCCCTCGTCATCCGCTTCGTCGCCGCGGTAGCCGTGAGAAACCTCTACGTCGGTCTGGCCGCGGCCGTCGCACTGACGGCAGCCGCGCTTGCGAGCGCAGTACGCCTCTCGCTTCACTTCTACGCGGGTGAGTCAGCTGCGCTCGCGTTTGCCCTCGACAGTGCAATCCTCTTCTGCTCCGCGATTCTCCTGCTCACGCTGATGCCGTATTTCGAGTTGCGCATGGGGAACTGGAGCTGGCTTTTCGCTCTGCCGTCGATCACGTACCTCGCATCGCTGGTGTCGCCATTCATCGCCCCTTCGATCGTTCCGATGGCGATCGGCGCGTTGCCCCTCGTCACGGCCGCTTCGCTTCTCGTGATCGCAACTCACTCGCTGCGGCACCGCCGGCAGCTGTTCGAACCGGTACTTCCGTGGAGAGCCCTGGATGGCCGCATCGGAAAGCTCGACTCTCCTGCCACGCCGTGATCAGGGCGAGAGCCTGGTGACCTTCCACGCTCCGTTCGATTCCCGCTCGTACACGATGCGATCGTGCATCCTCCCCTCACGCCCCTGCCAGAACTCGATTCTGTCGGGAGCCAGCAGGTAGCCTCCCCAGAACGGAGGCCGTGGAACCGGCATCCCCTCGAACCGTTTCGAAACCCTTTGCAGCTGCAACTCCAGCGCTTCACGCGAGCTCACCGGCTCGCTCTGCCGCGATGCCCAGGCCGCAAGCTGACTCAACCGGGGGCGTGTCGCAAAGTACTCGTCCGAGGTCTCCGCTGACACCCGGGTGACCGTCCCCTCGATCCGGATCTGCCGGCCGAGTGCCGTCCACCAGAATGTCGCGGCTGCCCGACCGGTCGATTCGAGCTGATCCGCTTTGGGGCTGCCATAGTTCGTGTAGAAGGTGAATCCATTCTCTCCGTGATCCTTGAGCAGGACGATGCGGCACGAAGGTCGCCCGTCGGCAGTCACCGTCGCCAGCGCCATTCCCTCCGCCAGAGGGATGGCTTCCTCGTTCGCTTCCCTGAACCACGTCGCAAACTGGGCGAACGGATCTGCTTCAATCGATCGTTCTTCGAGTGGCCGGCTCACCGTTGTGATTGTCGTTCGATCGTCGATCGCTGGCAAGGGAGAAAGAAGAGTGAAGAGTGAAGAGTGAAGAGTGAAAGGAGGATCAAGAGCGAAGGGTGAAGAGTGAAGAGTGAAGAGTGAAGGGTGAAGAGTGAAGAGTGAAGGGTGAAGAGTGAAGAGTGAAGAGTGAAGGGTGAAGAGTGAAGAGTGAAGGGTGAAGAGTGAAGAGTGAAGAGTGAAGAGTGAAGAGTGAAGGGTGAAGCGCTCGTCATTCTGAGCCCGGCGAAGCGCGGGCGAAGAATCTGGGCCGGGGATCGTGAGTCTCCGTTGCAGGCAGCCGCGAGGTTGATTCACGAGCCGTCCTCCAGATCCTTCGCCGTCCTTCGGCGGCTCAGGATGACGAATGTTCGAATTTCGCGAGAACAAGAAGCCAGGCACTCGCGCGATGTCCAGTATCACCAGCAGGGGCCGTCCTTTCACTCTTCACTCTTCACTCTTCACCCTTCTTGATAGACTCGGCCGCGCGTGAAGGACGAGCGAAAGATGGAGGAACGGCTCGACCAGCTGCGCGAGCAGGGGGCGCGGGGCGAGCTCTCATCGGGCACCGGATCTCTCAGCTACTACGACCTTCCTGTTTTGAAAAAGCCGGTCTGGACCTGGGAGATCCCTCTCTATTTTTTCGTGGGTGGCGCGGCTGGATGCAGCGCGGTCATCGCCTTCGCGGCGCGTGGCAGGAGCCGCCGGCGACTGGCGAGAACGGCGCGAAAAATAGCGCTTGCCGGCAGCATCGCGTCCGCACCTCTGCTGATCTCCGACCTCGGCCGGCCCGAGCGGTTTCTCTACATGCTCCGCGTGTTCAAGTGGAAGAGCCCGATGAGCCTGGGCGTCTGGACACTCGTCGCGTTTTCCGGAGCGACCGCCGCCGCCGTGGCAGCGGACATTCTTCGTGCTCGCGGTGGAAAGAGTCGGGTTCCGGCCTTCGCAGGGGAGGTCGCCGGATTCCTCGCGGCCGCGACCGGGCTCGGGATGGCGACCTACACGGGCGTTCTCGTCGGAGCGACCGCGATCCCCGCCTGGAACCGGCGGATCATCGAGCTTCCAGTCGAGTTCGGAATGTCGTCGATGGGATCATCCGCGGCGATACTCGAACTTGCCGGCCACTTCGATCGAGCCTTGAACCGCGTGGCTCTGGCTGCTGCAGGAGCGGAGACTCTCTCGATGGCAGTCGCCTCCAGAACGATCGGTGGGAAAAAAGGGCCCGATGCCGCGAGTAAGACGCTCCGGAACGATTCGGGCTCCGATGCCCGGATGCTGCGCGCCGGTGCCATCCTCTCGGGACCGCTTCCGCTGGCTCTGCGCCTGCTCGGGCGGCGATCGCGAAGGTTGCGGCGACTCGCGGCATGCAGCGCCATCGCTGGATCGTTGCTGATGCGATACGGCTGGGTTGCTGCCGGGAAGCGATCCGCGGCAGTGACCCGTCCCTGAATCCCGGCAAGGATTCGGTCACTCCGGTGGCAACCGAAACTGAGGGACGCATATGATCCGCGGCGATGGATTCCGCGAAACCGTACTGTTACGAACACCCGAGACCCGCCTTGACCGTGGACATTGTCGTCTTCAGGGAACAGTTGGGAGACGAGGTTCTTCTCGTGAGGAGGAAGCACCCGCCGTTCGAGGGCTGCTGGGCGCTGCCAGGAGGGTTCGTCGACCAGGATGAAGCGCTCGATCAGACCGCACGGCGGGAGCTGATGGAGGAAACGGGCATCGAGGCGGGCGAGCTGGAACAGCTGGGAGCATGGGGCGAACCGGGGCGCGACCCGAGGGGTCACACCGTGTCCGTCGTTTACATGACCGCCGTAGTCGACGGCGAGGCGCGAGCGGACGACGATGCCGCCGAAGTGCGATGGTTCGCGATCGACGAGCTTCCGACACTGGCCTTCGATCACTCCGACATCGTCAGAGCTGCGATCGAGCGCATCGGGTCGCGGGGTCCCTCGTGAGCGATCGCGATCTCCGGCTCGACGAGTCTCTGCGCCGTCGGATCTGGGCGAGTCTGGGCGAATCGATCGAGAAGTACCTCGTCGACGTGGAGGAACTGCCGGTTCTGCCGGAGCTCGATCCCGGAAAGATCCGGAAAGAGCTGGCCTCGGTGGACATGGAAACGGGTCTCGGTCTGGAAGAGGCGCTCTCCCGCGTGACGGGATGGATGCGGGATTTCCAGCTTCACATCGCGAGTCCACGCTACTTCGGCCTGTACAACCCTCACCCGACGACCGCCGGGATTGTCGGCGACGCGCTCGCGGCCACGTTCAATGCCCAGCTTGCCGCCTGGGGACACAGTCCGTTCGCGGTGGAGGCGGAGCGCTTTTTGATCCGCGAGCTGGGCGGAAAGCTCGGAATGCCCGTCGGATCGGTCGACGGCACATTCGCTTCCGGCGGCGCCGAGGCCAATCTGACGGCCACCCTCGTGGCGCTGGCAGAGAAGTTTCCCGGCTACCTCGAGACGGGCTTCGCAGGCAGCGGCCTGCGACCGGTCGTCTACGTGTCTGAAGAGGCGCACGATTCGATGCGCCGGTCGGGGCGAGTCGCGGGAATTGGAGACGCCGGAGTCAGCCACATCCCTGTCGACGAGGCATTCCGGATGAGGCCCGATGCACTCGAAGAGGCGATTCGGAGTGACCGTGCATCGGGGCGGATACCTTCGATGGTCGTGGCGACGGCGGGAACGACCAACAGCGGAGTCATCGATCCGCTGGCCGACGTGCTCGAGATTGCGAAGGCGAACGATCTCTGGGCGCACTGCGACGCCGCCTGGGGAGGTGCCGGGTGGATCGTCCCGGAGCTCCGGCAGCATCTTCGGGGATTGCCCGAATACGATTCGGTCACGATCGATGCACACAAATGGTTCTCCGTCCCGATGGGTGCCGGGGTTTTTCTCACGCGCCACGCCGGAGTGCTCGAGCGAACGTTCAGTCTGACTCCGGCCTACATGCCGCGCGAGGGAACCGGGCTCGACGTCAGGAATCCGTTTCAGCATTCGATCCAGTGGTCGCGACGATTCATCGGCCTGAAGTTCCTGATGACGTTGCTGAGCTCGGGATGGAAGGGCTATGAATCCGCGATCGAGCATCAGGCGCAGATGGGGGAGCGTCTCGCGGATCTGCTCATCGAGTCCGGCTGGAAAATCCTCGTTCGATCGCCGCTGGCCTTGGTCTGTTTCACCCTCGCGGACCGGCCGGAGGATGGGACCCGGCTCGACGAGATCGTTCGTCGCGTGGGGGCGAGCGGAGAGGCGTGGATCTCTGCGACGATGCTTGCAGGTCGGATTCCTGCACTACGAGCCTGCATTACGAATTTTCGAACGGAGGAGGGCGATCTGAGACGACTGATCGAAGTACTTAACCGGATTCGAGCGGAGGTCGCGGTATGAGAGAGCAGCGCATGACGCTGACCGAAGGTGCGCCTTTGTCGGCGTCGGACCTGGTGGCGAAATTCAGACGCCAGATGACTTACGGCGCTGCGAAGGATCGTTTCACGAGATCGGACAACGATCTGTATCTCGCGCTCTCGTTCGCATTGCGCGAATGGATCATCGATCGCTGGTTCGCCACCCAGCGGCGGATCTACGAGACCGATGCGAAACGCGTCTACTATCTGTCGCTCGAATTTCTGACGGGCCGGCTTCTCTATTCGAACGTGCTCGCGCTTCAGGCCGAAGATGAGGTGAGGAGCGCACTCGATTCATTTGGAATCGACTTCGACCTTCTGCGGCAACTCGAGCCCGATCCCGCTCTCGGCAACGGAGGACTCGGGCGGCTCGCGGCGTGTATCACCGAGTCCGCCGCGACGCTCGGCCTCCCTTTCTATGGCTACGGTATTCGCTACGAGTACGGGATTTTCAGGCAGATGATCGTCAACGGCGCTCAACAGGAGGCTCCGGATCCCTGGCTCGCCCGCGGCAATCCGTGGGAAATACCACGAACCGACATCCTGATGCCCGTTCGGTTTTTCGGCAGAGTGCAATACGAGCGATCCGGTACCGGCGACCGGTTCCGATGGGTGGATGCCGAAACGGTGTACGCGATGCCGTTCGACATGCCGATCGTCGGGTTCGGTTCGGGAGTCGTCTCGACTCTTCGACTCTGGTCGGCGAGAGCGTCCCGTGAATTCGATCTCGCGAGGTTCAACGCCGGAGAATACGTTCGTGCCGTGGAAGAGAAGACGGCAACCGAGAACATCTCTCGCGTCCTTTACCCGGCCGATGACCAGTATGTCGGCAAGGAGCTTCGCCTCAAGCAACAGTATTTTTTCGTCACCGCCACTCTCCAGGACGTGATTCGACGTTTCAGGCGCGTACCCGGGAGGGTGTGGGACGAGCTTCCGCAGAAGGTCGCAATCCAGCTGAACGACACGCATCCGGCGATCGCGATCCCGGAGATGATGAGAATTCTCATGGACGATTACGGTCTGAGCTGGGATCGTGCGTGGGAAATCACCGAGAAGAGCTTCGCCTACACCAACCACACGGTGCTGCCGGAAGCGCTGGAGACGTGGGAATTCGAGCTGATGCAGCGACTGCTGCCTCGGCATATGCAGATCATCGAAGAGATCGATCGCCGGGTGAAGCTGAAGGCGCGATCGATCGAGGGGACGACTTCGAGCTTCGTCGAGGACGTCGCGATTCTCGACGGACGGAGCCGCGCGGTGCGGATGGCCAATCTTGCATTTGCCGGTTCGCACCGCGTGAACGGGGTTGCAAGACTCCATACCGAGATTCTCGAGGAGCGCGTTTTTTCCCACTTCACCAGACTCTTTCCGGGACGGCTCACACCGATCACCAACGGCATTACGCCGCGGCGCTGGCTCTACAAAGCCAATCCTCTCCTCGCGACGCTGCTGACCGAGCACCTCGGACCCGAATGGGTCACCGACCTTTCGAAGATCGCCGGCATTGCGGAGCTGGCGGATTCGAAGGAGTTTCGATCGCGCTGGCAAGCGGTGAAGATGGCGAATAAGGCGAAGCTTCTGGACTGGCTCGAGGAGACACATGGAATCCGCGCGCCGGGCGTCGACGCGAACACCTGGCTGTTCGACATCCAGATCAAGAGAATTCATGAGTACAAACGGCAGCTGATGAACGTCCTGGCCGTACTCGCGAGCTACCACCGAATCCGGTCGGGAGAGATCCCGGCAGTTCCAAGGCTCGTGGTGTTTGGCGGAAAGGCTGCGCCCGGTTACGACACCGCGAAGCTCATCATTCGCCTGATCAATTCGATTGGTGCCCTGATCGAAAGAGACCCGGAAGTGTCGAGACATCTGCGGATCATCTACGTTCCCGACTACCGGGTGACGGCGGCGGAGATGCTGTTTCCGGCATGCGAGCTGTCGGAGCAGACCTCGACCGCCGGAATGGAAGCTTCCGGAACGGGGAACATGAAGGCCGCGCTGAATGGCGCGCTCACCATCGGCACACTCGACGGCGCCAACGTCGAGATCCTGGAGCGAGTCGGTCAGGACAACATCTTCATCTTCGGACACGACGCCGCGGCGATCGAGAGAATGCGGAACGAGGGCTACGATCCGTCGGAGTGGATCGGGCGCTCTCCCGATCTGAAGCGAGCGCTCTCGACATTGAGAGACGAGGAGCTCGAGCCGGCGCAACCGGGACTCTTTCGCCCTCTCGCCGACCAGCTTGCAATGAGTGACCGCTACTTCGTCTGTGCAGACTTCGAAATGTACCTCGACGCGCGACGGGCGGCGGATCAGCAGTACCTCGATCAGGATGAGTGGACGCGGAAATCGATCATCAACTCGTCCTCGATGGGGTACTTTTCGAGCGACCGTACGGTTCGGGACTATGCGCGCGAGATCTGGGATGTCGAGCCTCTCTACGACTGATCGCAGAAACGCTCGCACGGCGCGGGTGCTCGCGGCTCTGGCGGCAGCTGTCTCGCTGGCATCGAGCGCGGGCGGCTGTGGTTCCGTTCCGATGGAGGCCGGTCCCGGCGAGGGACCCTATGTCGTCGTTCTCGGAATTGCCCAGGACGGGGGCTATCCTCAGGCGGGGTGCAATCGTCCGCATTGTGAGCCGGGGTGGCGTGATGAGGCGAACCGCCACGCCGTGTCGTCAATCGCCGTCGTCGACCCGCTCAGCTCGCAGAGATGGTTGATCGACGTCACTCCCGACTTTCCCCGGCAGCTCCGGATGCTCGACGAAATCGAGAAGCCACGAGCAGGAGATCCATCGCCGGCGCTCGATGGCATCTTCGTGACCCATGCTCATATCGGCCATTACGCTGGTCTGATTCATCTCGGGCGCGAAGTGATCGGGGCGAGCGGAGTTCCACTTCACGTCATGCCTCGTATGCGCGTTTTCCTCGAGAACAACGGTCCGTGGAGCCAGCTCGTGGAGCTCGGCAATGTGCGGCTCACCGACATGGCTGCGGGCTCGAGGATCCGATTGAACGAGCGGGTTGCGATCGAAGCCTTCCTCGTTCCCCATCGTGATGAATTTTCCGAGACTGTCGGATTCCTGATTCACGGTCCCGAGCGGAGTGTCGCGTATCTTCCGGACATCGACAAATGGGAGAGATGGGGGAGGAGGATCGAGGATCTGATTGCGGACGTGGACGTCGCGTACCTCGACGGAACGTTCTACGCGAACGGCGAGATTGCGCGGGACATGTCCGAGATTCCGCACCCGTTCATCGAGGAGACGGTGGCGCGGCTGCGGAACCTTCCGGCAACGGAGCGGTCGAAGGTGCGGTTCATCCACCTGAATCATACGAATCCCCTTCTGCAGGACGGTTCAGAAGCGAGGGCCGAGGTCGAGCGTGAGGGAATGGGGGTCGCGGAAACTGGAGAGATCACTCGTTTGTGAGCCCTGGAAGGATGTCCTCGGTACCCACCCAGACCTGTTCGCCTTCGATCCGGACGGGGAGGCCCGCGAAATTCAGAAGGTCGGTCCACTCCTTCGAGCTGCTTCCGACCCTGCGGGCGATGCAGTCGAGGAGTGTCTCGAGGCGCGTCGCCCCTGGCTGGATCAGATCGTCGTGATCGCAGGATGCATCGATCGCCGAGACCCTCCCGTCGGAGTCCAGCCGGAGGAGGATCGTCGTACCTCCTGCGCGAAAAATCTCGGGCTTGCCCGGTGTCAGCTCCGAAAGACTCGTAGTCCGGTAGAAGTTGTCATCGAAGGCCGTCGACACGAGTGAGTCTACCAGTGGTGAGGAGATCCGGATCGGCCAGATGACTGCCTGCGCCCGAGGATGCCGCGAACCGGAGATGAAATCCGGATGATCGAAAGAGTTCCAGTGAGGAGTAGGTGGTGCCCAGAGACGGAATCGAACCGCCGACACGAGGATTTTCAGTCCTCTGCTCTACCAACTGAGCTATCTGGGCATCAACGTCGCGGAGACCGGATCGATCTCGAACGTGGCACTCTAACCCGGCGGGAACGACTCAATATTTCTCGCATCTCGCTCGAACGGGCGCACCGCCGCGTGGTGCCGGAAAGGCCATCGGAATATACTGCCGCGGGTTCGTGGCCATGTCGTCTGATCTCGGTGAATTCGAATCGCTGCTGGAGTACGTTTTCCAGGACCGCTCCCTTCTCGTACGGGCGCTCACCCACCGTTCCCACGCGCACGAATCGAAGGAAGATCGCGATAATGAGACCTACGAGTTCCTGGGAGACTCGGTGCTGGGATTTGTGGTGGGCGACGAGCTTTTTCACCGATTTCCCACCGTGGACGAGGGGACGCTGTCCAAGATGAAGGCATTCCTCGTGAGCGCGCGAAGCCTTTCGAAAAAGGCCGAGGCGATCCGTATGGGAGAGTTCGTCCGGCTGGGAATCGGTGAGGAGCGGTCGGGCGGCAGGGTCAAGAAGTCGCTTCTCGCCAATCTTTACGAGGCGGTCGTGGCTGCAATCTATCTCGATGGGGGAATCGACGCGGCGCGGAAGTTCATCCTCCGTACGTTTGGTCCCCATCTGGACCAGGTGACCGAGAGCGACCTGCTGTTCCACGACTACAAGACGGCGCTGCAGGAGGCTGCTCAGAGCCGTGGGTGGGAACTTCCGAGTTACGAAGTGCTCTCGGAGCTCGGTCCGGATCATTCGAAGACCTTCGTCGTTGCGGTCGACGTCGGAGAGATGAAGGCCGAAGGGCGTGCATCCTCGAAGAAGGAGGCGCAGCAGCGAGCCGCCCGGGTCGCGCTTGCTCAGCTCCAAGCGTCGAACGGAGAGCAGCGCTGAGACGCGCCGGATACCTGCTGCTCGTCGCGTTGGCGGCCGTCGGGATGGCCGGGCAGGACGACGACCGCAACGCTCTCGAGCGATTGCGGGAGGAGATCAGCGCGCTCGACCGGAATCTGCAGCAACTGCGCGGCCGGGCGTCCACTGAGCGGGACCGGCTCGGTGATCTCGAGGATGAGATCGCCGTGCAGGCCCGTCAGCTCGAGGCAGCAGAAAGGGCGATCGAGGAGATCGAGCGTGACCGGCTCCGGGGGGAGCAACGGCTCGCCGAGCTGACGGCGAGACGGGAGTCACAGCGAGCGGCCCTGGAACGGCGGATGGTCGCCCTCTACAAGATGGGAGATCTGAGCTATTTGCGGCTTCTCCTCTCCGGGGATCTCGACCCCGCAGCGCTCGGAATGCTGAACTATCTCGTCAAACGGGATGCACGAATGATCGAGGAGTATCGCGCGACCAGCCAGGCGCTCGCGCAGGAGCGCGCGATGATCGCGGCACGGCAGGTAGAAGCTGTCGAAGTCGCCCAGATCCTGGAGGGGAAAAAAGCGGACCTCGAACGGTCGCGCTCCGAGCAGCGTCGCCTGATCGCCGAGCTCGAATTCCGCGAGCGCACCGGGCAACAACGACTCGATGAGCTCGAGGAGAAAGCAGAACGTCTTCAGCGGCTGCTCGTCGTATTGACGGAGGAAGGTTCAGCGGCCTCTGCGGGGATCGGGCAGTTCCGCGGCGCTCTCGGGTGGCCGGTGGCTGGCGAAGTGATCGAGCGGTTCGGCAGGCAACGAAGCCGCAAATTTGCGACTTTCACCGTGAATAACGGGATCAGAATCGCTTCAGCGCCGGGCTCGGAGGTAAGGCCGGTTTTCCAAGGAACAGTGATCTACTCACAATGGTTGAAGGGGTATGGCAACCTGATCATCGTCGACCATGGCGACCGCATCTTCACGCTTTACGGGAACCTGCGGAACAGTCTGGTGGAACGAGGAGAGAGGGTGTCGCCCGCCGACCCGATCGGCACTGTCGAGACCGACGGCGCAGGAGACGGCGGGGCGCTTTACTTCGAAGTGAGAGTTGACAACGAGCCGGTCGATCCACTGGCCTGGCTTAGGTGAGGTGAAAAGACAGATGCAACGAGCGCGATTGCCATTCATTCTGCTGTCCCTGGCGCTGATGTCGACCATCATCGTCGGAGCTCTGTTCGGACAGGCGGCCGACAAAGACAATCTGTACAGAAACCTGAGCCTCTTCACGGAGGTGATCGAGCTGGTCGACAACAGCTATGTGGACGAGGTCGATCAGGAAAGATTGATCGAAGGGGCATTCGCCGGCGTCACAGAAGCGATCGACGAGTACAGTTTCTATGTGCCCCCCGCTTCGATGGCCGATTACGAACGTGTGCGCGTGCTGGATGACCCGGGCGTCGGCCTGATCATCTCCAAGAGGCTGGGCTATGCGTACGTCATCGCAACAATTGCCGGATCTCCTGCCGAGCGCGAGGGGATCGTCGCGGGCGATTTCATCGAGCGAATCAATGGGAATCTGACCACGGACATGCCGGTATGGAAGATCGAGGCGGCGCTTCGTTTCTTCGAGTCCGATCGGGTCGAGATGACGATCGTGCGCGCCGGGATGGCGGAAAGGGAGCGGTTCACCTTCGAACAGGAGGATTACGAGATCGATGGCCCGCGCCTCAGCTGGGACGAGGGAGACGCGATCCTCGTCGTGCCGCAGTTCTCCGCGGGAACCGCCGATCTGGTTGCCGCGATCCTGGAGGAGGTCGGGAAGAGGAAGACGGATCGACTGCTGATCGATCTGCGAGGAAACGCCTGGGGTGAAGCGGAGGAAGCGATCAGGACCGCCGACCTCTTCATGGAGGAGGGCGTGATCACGTCGACCGAAGGCCGGCGGATCGAGCCGCAAGAGTGGAACGCTGAGAAAGGAAGCTCGTGGAACGGCAGCACCGTGGTACTCGTCGATACGTCCACGGCCGGGCCGGCAGAAGTGTTCGCAGCCGCGCTCTCACGGAACGGGGTCGCACGTCTGGTGGGAGTCCCGACGTATGGGAAGATGCCGGTTCGGCAGTTCGTGCGCCTCGGAAGCGGCGGTGGCCTCGAAATTACGGTCGGCCACTATCAGACCCCCGACGGCATGTCGATCGTCGAGGGGGGCGTACGTCCCGACATCGTCATCAATCGTGCGGCGCTCGCGCTCAGCGACGAGGACGAGGACCTGATCCTCGATCGCGGACTCGCGATTCTCAGAAGTGAACCTGAAGGAGCCTGACCAGCCGGTCCTCTTTCTCGAGCGCTGGAGACTCGTACGGAAGCGGACGATCGGCTTTCTGAAGGAGATCCCCGAGCGCGATCGGACGGGGCTCGCATGGGAGGGCGGCCGCTCGGTCGTCGAGACGGTCGCACATCTGATTGCCACTCAGGATGCCGTTCTGCGCGGTCTCTCCACGGACGCCTTCACCTTCGACGAGTCGGAGTCGATGGCGGCCCGTGAGGATTGGGAAGGCCTGCTCGCAAAGGGACGAGAGCTCGATCGTGACCTCGTCGAGCTGCTCGACTCGGTTTCCTCCGAATGGTGGACCTCGGTGAGCGCGCACGGCCTGACGCGGGGGGAGTGGTTGTGGCAGATGCTCGAGCACGAAATCCATCACCGTGCTCAGATCCCGGTGATCATTCGTATCGCGGGTGGAGTCCCGCCCCGCATCTATCCCTAGGGACGGGGTCGGGGGGGTAAATGGTAAAGAAAGCGGGGCCCCCCCCCCCCGCGGGGGGGGGTTTTGGGGGGAAAGTTCAAAATTAGAACCCACCCCCGCGACCCGCCCGCGATACCCCCCCCGGGGGGCGCACCCCGGCGGGGGCCAAACAGGCAACCCAACCACCAGACCCCCCCAGGGTTGAACCCCCGGGGAGACACAACACACGCACCCC